>NZ_CP113977.2:4275326-4580707 GCF_026870175.2 Flavobacterium aestivum
AAATAAACGAAATTGGTAAAACCTATTTTGTTCTATTGCCCGCAGGAAGTACCAAACCAAATGCAACTCAAATAAAGGCAGGACTAGATGCCAACGGAAATTCTGCTTTACAAGCTGATGTCATAAATACTACTGACGCCTCTTTAATTTCAACAAAAACCATTACTGGTCTTACATTAAATACAAGCTATGTTATTTTCTCCATAGCTGAGGACAACTATGGTAACATCCAAACCGACAGTAACCAACTTAACATTACAACTGCCAACGTTCTGGTTCCAGCAATTACAACAACAATCAACTCACTCAATCTAGGGTTTTCGGAACAAAACTTTGACTCCAATACATTTAAATATCAAGTACAAGCTAATAACTTAAATAGCGCCGTCACTCTTACTTCAACAGGAAATTTTAGTATTTCAAAAGAATCAAATGCTAATTTTCAAGCTTCCTTAACCTTTGATAAAACAGATTTTGATGCCAATAATACACCAACTGTTTATGTACGTTTCACACCAAATAATACTGGTGATTTTTTAGGGCAAATAACCCATCAATCCACAGGAGCCACAGATAAAATCATAACTTTATCTGGCATTGGAATAAATCCATATTTTGAAAATTTTAATGATGTAAATGTCCTATCCAATAGTGGATGGACTGCCTATAGTGTGACGGGAAATAAAATAAAATGGGCAAGTACCAGTAGCCGTTTTAACAGCTCACCAGCTGCCATTCAAATAAATGGCTATACAGAAATTGGAGCTAGTAAAGATTGGTTAATCTCTCCTAAATTACGTTTAGACACCTTTAATAAATTCCCAATACTATCATTCTACTCTCGTAAATTTTATGCAGGTTCTGCTTTAAAATTAATGGTTTCTGTTGATTATGATGGTGTAAGCAGCCCTGAAACCGCTACTTGGACAGCGCTCGAAGGAGATTTTCCAACTACAACTGGAGTTTTCAAAAAATCCAATTACATCAATCTGGAAGCTTATAAAACAAACCATACTTATTTAGCTTGGGTTTATGAAACTATTACAAATAACGCAGATAATGCAGCCGAGTGGACAATTGATGATGTAAGTATTACCAATGAAACTACTTTTTTAGCTTCCAATCCAAATTTAAACTTTGGTGAAGTTTCTCCAAATTCAACCTCCGACAGTCAGCCTTTTATTTTTAAAGCAGGTGGCTATGGAGACTTTACGATAACTGCTCCTACAGATTATCAATTATCCACAGATAATCTTAGTTTTCAATCCAGTATAAACGTTTCTGATGTGGATGCATTAATTGGTAAAACAGTTTATGCCCGATTTACTCCTACAACTAAAGCCTTAACTATTTCGGGTAACCTTACAGTAACGGCTACTGGTTTAAATCAACAAATAGGTTCTTTTACAGGTTCATCATGGCCAAAAACAGAAACTTTTGATATCGTTAGTTACAATTTAGAATTTTTTGGTAGTGATGTAAAAAGCACAAGTAATGTAGAATTTGGACCAACTGACGATGCTCTACAAGTTGACAATGTTGCCAAAGTAATGAACAAATTGAATGCCGATGTTTATGTTGTGCAAGAAGTATCAGATGAGCCTTCTCTTGATCAGTTAATCCAAAAATTAAACATCAATGGTAAGACTTTTGACAAAACCATTTCACCAGTTTGGTCGTATTCTTTTAATCCTACAGATCCTAATTTCCCTCCACAAAAACTAGTGGTACTTTACAACACACAAACTATAAAAGTCAAAAAAACCAGAGCGATGTTCAGTGAATTATACGACAATATCCGTTCTGGAAAAACTACTTTAGCTAATTATCCAGGCGGTAATAGTACTAGTTTTTTCGCATCTGGTCGTTTACCCTATATGGTTGAAATAGAAACTAATATTGCTGGAGTTAAAAAAAACATTAACATCATAGATCTTCATGCTCGTGCAAACAGCGGAACCGACATCTCTAAATACGATATGAGAAAATATGATGCAGAGTTCTTAAAAGATAGCTTAGATGCTCATTATCCAGATACCGATTTTATAATTTTGGGAGATTTTAACGACGACGTAAAAGCCTCTGTTATTGCAGGGAATCCTTCATCGTACCAAAAATTAGTCGAAGATACGACTCGCTATAATACATTAACATTAGATATCAGCAAAGCGGGAGCTTATAGTTTCTTGAGTTCAGGAGGTTTTCTAGATCATATTATCACTTCGAATGAACTAACAGATGAATATGTACCCAATTCTATTGCCGTTTACGATCCTCGAACTGACATCCCTAATTATGTGAATACCACTTCGGATCATGGTCCCGTTATTGCTCGTTTCGAGCTTAAAAAATCAAACACCACTCCAATAGTCAAACAGGTAGTTTCATCACAGTCGACAACCATTCCTAACCAGATAAAAATCAATCTTCAAGATGCATTTTCAGATGATGATCTTGACGTATTAACTTATTCAGTAAGTACAACAGATGCTACAATTGCTGATCTTAGCATTTCGGGTTCAACCCTTACTATCTTATCTAAAAAAGTGGGGGCAACAACAATAACTATTACTGCCAACGATGGTTTGGGAGGAACCGTAAGCACTTCATTTGTGGCAACTATTAGCTCTAGTTTGTCGAATATAGATTTTGATTTATCGAAAAAAATATCCGCTAAGGCATATCCAAATCCAGCCAATGATGTTGTTACTATAGCTGTACAATCAAACGATGAAAAGAACATTCTATTGAAACTTTTTGACCTAAATGGCAGATTAATTGGTTATCCTATTGAAATCAAAGGAGCTTCAGATGGAAACACCACTAAAATACCTGTGGGTCATTTACAGTCTGGTTTTTATTTTTACACATTAAGTATTGATAATAAAGTGGTTCTCAAAGACAAAATAATCATACAATAAACCAATCTTTTTTAAATACAAAATGCTAGGTTCTTTCACAAGAATCTAGCATTTTTTTATGATTAATGTTTCTTTTAATAAATTTTAGAAAGAAACATTCAAACCTACATTAAACATCCATTGAAATTGATTAAACGATTGATTCTCTAATGGATTGATATAATAATTCATTCCAGGCTCTACAAATACTTTAGTTTTTTTATAAAATTCATATTGTAAAGTACTACTCAATAAAGTTCCATAAACATATTGATTTACGTTTTTATTCTCTCCTATTGAATTCCCATCCAAAGCAATGTCGTTAGAAATTAACTTCCCAACAAAACCTCCGGTATTCATTATTATATTGGTTTTCTTTTTGCTCAAAAGAGCGTACGAAACCTCCAAAGGCATTTCGAAATACTTCAAATTTTGTGTTACATCGCCCTTTTCTAAACCATTTTCTTTTTTAGAACTGGATGCGAATAGATATTCATCATCAATCGTAATAGACACAAATTGATAATTGGTTGATGGATTAGGTACATAATTATCATTAGCTATAGGTACCGAAACTGCACTAGACAAACTTTGCTTATTATAATATGAAACTCCTGCTATTTTTTGTCCCAATTCATTAATTTTAAAACCCGAGCTTACACCCCATTTTTTGTTCAGTTTATAATTGGTCTTCACGCCATAGCCATTAGACTGTTTTGATGCTATAGTGTTTCCTAATGATTTTGCATTATTATAATTTTGAGAACTCATAACTCCTGCAAAAACCTGAAGCGACCATTTATCAATACTTTCAGGATCTTTTTTCTTCGTAGTTTTATCTTTATCCAATTGAGCTAAAGCATTCTCAAGCTGAGCAACCTCTTTTTTGATTTTATCCAGAGAATCTTTCGAACTTGTATTTACTGCAATTCCTTTATTGTTATTCGATTCCGAAATAATATTCTTTTCGGTACCCACAACTGATTTATCATTGGCATTTAAATTATTAACCTGAGCTGATTTGGGAATTACTTTTGTTGAAACTACTTTATCGACATTCGATTCCGAAATAATATTCTTTTCGCTACTTACAACTGATTTACTATTTGCGTTTATATTATTCGCTTGAACCGATTTAGGAGTTACTTTTGTTGTAACTACTTTATTGATATTCGCTCCTGAAAATGCATCATTTTCGTTACTTACAGCTACTTTATTATTTGCATTTGAATTATTGGTTTGAACATCTTTTGCATTTACCAATTTTGATGTAGAAACAGTAAGCGGTAAATTTTGATCCGCTACTGCTGTATTTACTTTGGATTCAGCTACAACTATTGCATTCCTCTTATTATTTTTCTGCAATTTCAAGTTCTGCTCTTTCGCTTTAATTGGAGTATTCAAAATGTTTGCCTCAGCAACTTGATTCGTATTATTGTTTAAATGAATACTATTTTTATTTAATTTACCGTTGCTCGCATTATTCTTTTTATCATTGAAACTCTCATTACCATTGAGGTTGTTCTCTCTATCATTTATTTTTACATCGGTATTTGCAACCCCATTATTCTCTTTAATGTTTCTACCCTTTTCATTAGCATTCTTGTTCTCATTATCAATGTTTTTTTCATTGATATTGTTATTATTATTATTATTATTCCTGTGTGATCCCTTTTGTAGTACAACACTATTGGCATCATTTTCTATGCTTCTTTCAAAACCATTCACTTGGTTAGATTTAAAATACAAAATAGTTGGAACAGAAAGTCCAACTAGTAAACTAGCAGCAATAGACCACCAAATAATGGCACGCTTCTTCTTTTTAGGTTCGTCTAATTGTGCTTCAATTTTATCCCATAACTCGGGTGGTGGAATACTGGAGAAGTTTTCCAATGAAGAAAAAATAGATTTTGCTTCTTTATTTTTCATGCGTTGTTGTTATTTGCTTTTATGCTATTTTACAATTTAATACAGCCAAAATTCTTTTTTTTAGAATGCTCTTGGCTCTATTCAAATTAGATTTCGATGTGCCTTCTGTAATTTGGAGCAATTTTGCTATCTCTTTATGTTTCATTTTTTCGAAAATAAACAAATTAAAAACCATTCGGTATTGATCTGGTAATTCTTGAATGTATTCTAATAATTTTTCATGTTCAACTGGAGCCAATTCTAATTCCTCTTCCTCTACTATTTCGGCATCAAAAACATCCAAAAACAGCACATCTTTTTTCTTTTTCTTTAATGTTTCCAGTAACTTATTAATAAAAATACGCTTGATCCAACCTTCAAAACTTCCTTCAAATTTATATTGCCCTATTTTTTGAAAAGCAATTACAAAAGCCTCCTGAAAAACATCTTTGGCATCGTCCTCATTTCTCATGTATTTAAGACATAACCCATATAAAACGGGAGAAAACAACTGATATACTTTCAGTTGTGCTTCCCGGTCGTTTTCGACACATTTTTTAATATATGGTTCTATATTTTCTTTCAAGAAACTAGGTTTTGACTTCGTTATTTTTTTGTTTTAATTCCTGTAAAACTGATAATTCATTATTGCATCACTGGATGCAACATCTTGATGATTCAAAAAGAAATTGTCATTTTTATAATTCTGCCAAACATCTTTTACAAAAATAGACTTATCTTTTATAGTATTATCAAAATTATCTTTGACATTTCCAACTGGCATTTTTTCTCCTACATCTGTAAAAATAAAAATTTTCCATGCCCAACTTTCCATTACTTCTTTTTTGGAAATTTGCTCAAAACCTACCTCATCAGAAGCGCATGAACAAAATGTAAAAAACACAAGAAACACTAAAATTAAATTTTTCATATGCTGCGTATTTAATTTTTACAAGAGTCGACGTCTCATTCTTTCTAATCGTTTCAAAATCAAGATAATAAAAAACTTATTAATTTACAACATTCTATACTTTGGTTTTTAATTCTAAAATTTTATCTTGAATTACTTTCTTAAAAAGAATAATATTTTGGGTTTGATCTGCCGAATTATCTACATCTAAATATACTTTGGTCACAACACCTCCTTGACTCCATTCAAAATAAACACCTCCTTGATCGTGAGAATCAGGTGAACCAAATGTTTTTGTCTGACCTTTTAGATCTTTAATCTCAGTTGGAATTTTCAAAAGAAAAGCTGCAAAATCATCTTTAAAACCTAATGCTTTATAACCATATTGATTAAAATCATAAGAATCATAATTCACTCTTAGATAACGAAGTACTTTCTCGTTTTCTATTCTAAAAAATTGCTGGCAATCAGCACCTGAACATTCACCAAAATAAGTTCCAACAACTACATAATCATTAATTGGATTAACTTTCTTAAAGAAAATAGGTTTATTTGATTTTGGAAGTACTACATAATCTGCAGGATAAGTTAAAACTGTAGTTACAAAATCATCCTTTTTGGGTTCTTGTTCAAAATATTCTACCACAATTTGACAATTGTCTTCAACCACCGATTGAATTTTTATAGTATACCCACCTGTTGGTTTTTGTCCTGCCAAAAGACCTAATACTCTTTTCTGACTAAAATCAGGCAGTGCCACATCTGTAGTTTGACACGTTGTAAACAGTTTCTGGATATCTTCATTAGAATTTACAATTATAAAAGAAGGTTGTTTTGGGTTCTCTTTCAAAACACCACAATAACTAAAACTCTCATACATAACATTAGTGACTTTGCCACAATCAATCGTATTATTATTATCTGATGGATCAGTACATGAATAAAGACTTAAGGTAGTAAACAACATCAAAATTAAATTCTTCATATTATATTTTATTAGATTATATAGTTAAGATTACTTTCTAATAAAAAGGTTGCGTTGCGATGGTAAAAAAAATGTTCTTTTAGTATTAAATTCAGAATAGTTCGTGAAATTTTATTTTTTAAAATTAAGTACTCCGTATTAATCAGTACTTTTACTTTTTTAAAAAAGCAAAAATTTATGTTAACGACTCTTCCTCTGTTATTGGTTTTTATTATCGCTCTCGCAATAGGTGTTTTTATTGGCAAACTCATATTTTCTGCCCGATTTCAGTCGGAAAAAGTAAGTTTGGAAGAGAAGCTAATCGCGCTTAATTCGCAAATCAGTCAACAAAAAGAACAATTTTTATTAGATAAAAACACTTTCGAAAAGCAATTGGAATTATCCAATTCCGAAAAAGAAAATATCCGAAACGAAAAAGACAGTCTGGCTATTCAACTATCTAAAAAAGAAGTTGATTTTGAAAATCTTTGGGAACGCAACAAGGAACAAAAAGAAGAAGTTGAAAAACTTCAAGAAAAATTCACCAAAGAATTCGAAAACCTCGCCAATAAAATATTAGACGAGAAATCGAATAAGTTTACCGAGCAAAACAAAGAAAACATGAAAAGCATCTTGTCTCCACTACAAGATAAAATTCAGTTATTCGAAAAGAAAGTCGAAGACACACATAAAGAAAGTATTGATTATCATGCTGCTTTACGCCAACAAATACTTGGTTTACGCGAAATGAATATTCAAATGAGTAAGGAAACCATCAACTTGACAAAAGCGCTAAAAGGTGATAGCAAAATGCAAGGAAATTGGGGTGAACTGGTTCTGGAACGTGTACTCGAAAAGTCTGGATTAGAAAAAGGACGTGAATACGAAGTTCAACAATCACATATCAATGGAGACGGTCAACGTGTTTATCCTGATGTGGTAATTAATCTTCCTGATGGCAAAAAGATGGTTGTCGATTCTAAAGTTTCCTTAACTGCATATGAGAAATACATTAATGAAGACGATGATGTAGCTAAAACAGGTTATTTAAAAGAGCATGTAAATTCTATAAAACGTCATGTTGAACAATTGGGAGATAAAAATTATCAGGATTTATATCAAATAGAAAGCCCTGATTTTGTTTTATTGTTTATCCCAATGGAACCTGCATTTGCCATAGCGCTCAACGAAGATACTTCGTTATACAACAAAGCATTCGAGAAAAACATCGTTATTGTAACGCCTTCAACTCTATTGGCCACTTTACGTACTATAGACAGTATGTGGACCAACCAAAAACAACAGGAAAATGCCTTTGAAATAGCACGTCAAGCGGGTGCTCTATATGATAAATTTGAAGGTTTTGTTGCCGATTTAATAAAAATTGGAAAAAAAATAGATGAGAGTAAAGTTGAATATCAAGGTGCTATGAATAAACTGGTAGACGGAAAAGGAAATTTAATCATTAGTATTGAAAAACTTAAAAAAATGGGTGCCAAGGCCAAAAAAGCCCTTCCGGATAGTATTCTAAAAAGAGCCGAAACCGATGAAAACTCGCTTATAAACTAACCAAACATGAAAAAATTTCTAGTCCTAATTATAGCATTAATTACCATTGGCAATCTAATTTATTTTGCCTTCATTTATTATGTTCCTGTTAGCGATGGAATCCGATCTGGAGAATTGATTCGATTAAGCCATAAAGGAATTATCATAAAAACATGGGAAGGAGAATTGAGCCAAGGAGTATCCGGCTCTCAAATCTTTAAATTTTCTATTTTAGATAGTAACAAAGAAGTGATCGAAAGCATGAAGAATCTTCAAGGACATTATGTAAAACTTACCTATGTAGAAAAATACAGAACCTTTGTCTGGTGGGGAGAAACCAGATTTTTTATAACATCAATACAAAAGGAAAAATCTCCTTTTAACCCAAAATAATCATCTATGGATAAAACTTTTAAGACTGTTGCCTCATCATACATTAGTATATCTGAATTAATGTTGCCTTCTCATTCCAATTTTAGCGGAAAAATACATGGAGGTTATATTTTATCACTTCTGGATCAAGTTGCTTTTGCTTGCGGTTCTAAATTTTCCGGAAACTATTGCGTAACGGCTTCAGTAGATACAGTCAATTTTTTAAGTCCTATTGAAGTAGGTGAATTAGTAACCATGAAAGCCTCAGTGAACTATGTTGGAAAAAGTTCTATGATTATAGGTATTCGTGTAGAAGCCGAAAATATTCAAACAGGAAATATAAAACATTGCAATTCCTCTTATTTTACAATGGTTGCCAAGGATAGTGAGGGTAAAAGCGTAACTGTTCCCGGTTTGATCCTTTCTACCTTTGATGAAGTGCGAAGATTTTGTAATTGCTTAAAACAAATAGCATTAAAAAAAGAAAAGGACCTACATGAAGAAATCTTCGATTATAGCTCAAAAGATACACTTTTGGCGTTAACAAAATACAATATTAAACTCGAATTAGATTCCAATATCCCTATCGGAAAATCAGAATAGTTTTCAATCCTCGCAAGAATAAAAAAAGTACAAATTTGAATCAAGAACTCAACAATTCTTGATTCAAGTCATTTATTTTGACTGTTTTTTAAGAATAATGTGGCTAAAATTACGTATCTTTAAGAGTGAATCCGATTTAAGAAAAGGATAAAATTTAAAAGAATTATATGCACATTTTGTTTATGTCAATATTCTTTCAGAAAAAAATCGGGTCAAAAAATATAATTGTATAATTTTTGTAATAGAAAAAATGATGAGAAAAATTACTCTATTATTTCTACTGTTAAACATCTATTTCATTGACGCCCAAGAAAAACTGACTTCTTCAGATTGTGTAATTCATTTTGAAGCGTCTGTCCCGCTTTTTGAAGCAGTCGAAGCGAAAAACGATGCAGTTAGTTGTGTTTTAATCCCTCAAAAAAGCCAAATTACTTTTGTTGCCATTATCAAAAAATTCCAATTTAAGAGAGATTTAATGAAAGAGCATTTTAATGCTAATTATATGGAAAGTGATCGTTATCCTAAAGCCATTTTTAAAGGTCTTATCGAAAAATTTGACATGAAAGACATTAATGAAATTGAGAAGGACTATCAAATAAAAGGAAAAATAGAAATTCATGGCCGATCTAAAATAATTGCAGTTTTGGCAAGAATAAAAAAAGTAAAAGACGGAATCCAAATCAATTCTAATTTTACTTTGAATACTGATGATTTTAATATAGAAATCCCATCTATAGTAATTGCTAAAGTTTCAAAACTTGCCAATACAGAAGTAGAATGTATATTACGGTAACCATTTAGTGGGTGGTAATTTGTTTACCATTCACTAATTACAAATTACAAAAACCAGAAAAACTATTTGATACAATCCGCAAGAGCTTTTTTCAAGTTTTTAAACTTAAATCGAAAACCCAGGCTTTTTATTTTATCAGATGAAACTCTTCTACCGGCCAAAATAGCAGTAGCCATTTCTCCCAAAATCAGTCGCAATACAAAAGCAGGCACATTCGGAAGCCAGATAAAATATCCATACTCTCTTGCCAATAATTTTGAAAAGAATGAGTTTGTAGTACTGTCATTTATGGTTGCATTATACGCACCAGTCATATCTTTGTTTTCAATAGCTTCTAGATAAATGGCACACAAATCATATATATGTATCCAAGGCATATACTGTTTCCCTGATCCTAATGCTGATCCTAAACCAGCTTTAAAAATAGGAGCCATTTTTTTTAGAAGTCCACCGTTTCTCCCTAAAACTAAACCAGTTCTGATTTTTACCGTTCGAATGCCTAAATCGGCAAATAAATCGGCTGTTTTTTCCCATTTTTGGCATGTTACCCCGACAAAATCATTCCCAGGAAGTGTATTTTCTGTGCAAATTCCTTCACCATTTAAAGCTCCATAAATCCCAACGGCAGAAGCTGATACAAAAGCTTCAATTTTTTTATTATGCTTTTTCAGAATAGTATAAATCAACTGAGCTGAGAGTGTTCTACTATCTATTATCTCAGCCTTTCTTTTGGCAGTCCATCTTTTTTCGGCAATACCCTCTCCTGCCAAATGAATAATATAATCCGCACGGAGCACCGCTTCTTCATCAATACTTCGATTCGTAACATCCCAAACGTAATAGGTAATACCTTCGGTGTTAGGCTTACTGCTCCTAGTCAATATAGAAACTGTGTAACCTTTATCTAATAACATTTTCGTCAAATACTTTCCAATAAAACCAGTCCCTCCCGTTATTAAAACATTCTTATTCATAGCAATCAAAATTAGGGCAGTCAATTAATGACTATACAAATATAAGTTACTATTAAACACCTCATTATTAATGTTTAGTTAAACGTAAACCTCTTCATACTAAAAAACAGAAGCGCAATTAACAAAATCATTTATTAACTGAAACGGAGAAAATTCAGAATCACTTCAAAATTCCTGCTTTATAAGTCGCAATGGCTCTATCTCTGGCAAATGCATGTTCTATCATAGGTTCACCATATCCCAAATCAAATTCAGGAATCCATTTGCGGATATAGATTCCTTTCTCATCAAACTTTTTAAGCTGAATATCGGGATTAAAGACCCTGAAATAAGGTGCTGCATCACAACCCGTTCCGGCTGCCCATTGCCAGTTACCTATATTGGCAGACAAATCGTAATCTAATAGTTTTTGGGCAAAATAGGCTTCTCCCCACTGCCAATTGATCAATAAATGTTTGCACAAAAAACTCGCCACCACCATACGCACTCTATTGTGCATATACCCCGTTTGATTAAGTTGACGCATTCCAGCATCGACCATAGGATAGCCTGTAGTTCCTGTACACCATCGTCTGAAATCTTCCTCATTATTACGCCATTGTATGCCATCATAAGCCGATTTGAAATTTTGAGTGACTACTTTGGGAAAGCTAAATAATATTTGCATAAAGAATTCTCTCCAAATCAGTTCGCTCAAAAAAACATCGTTTTTGCGAGCAGCCCAGTTCACTAACTTTCGGATACTGACTGTTCCAAAACGCAAATGTGGCGAAAGATACGAAGTACTATCAATAGCGGGAAAATCCCTTGTTTCTTGGTAATTAGCAATCTGCGTCAGATTATAGGGAATTACTTTTATCTCACTTTCCTCAAAACCTATTTGCTGTAAGGTCGGAAAATCAAAATGATTTTTGCAAAAATGGGAAAAGTAATTTTGGGTATCATATTCTTCTAGTGGAGCCAAGGATTTGTATTTCTCTAACCATTTATTTTTATATGGTGTATAAATGGTATAAGGCAGTCCATCAGCTTTGATGATTTCTTTTTCTTCAAAGACAACTTGATCTTTAAAAGAAAAACAAGCTGCATTGTTCGCATTTGCTAATGCACAAATATCCCAATCTCTTTTGATTGCGTAGGGTTCATAATCCTTATTAAAGTAAATTTCTGAAATAGCAAACTCCTTAAAAAGATTTTCCCAAACCTCAGTTGTCCTTCCTTTTTTGATTAACAGTGAACTGCCAATGGCATTTAATTGCGCATTTATTTTTTGGAGTGATTCGTGTATAAAACCAACACGAGCATCGTTTTGGGGTAAACTCTCCAAAATATCCGTATCAAAAATAAACAAAGGAATTACAGGATTCTTAGATTGCAAAGCATGATGCAACGCCACATTATCATCCAGACGCAAATCGCGGCGGAACCAAAAAATAGATACTTGTTGTTTTGTCATTATTTAAAAAAAAGAAAATTCATGTAATTACTTCGCTTGCTCATTATCGCCCAGATTAGGTCAAAAAACATTTTCTGTTGGCAAATAATTCGCTAAAATTAACAAATTGAATCCTTTTTTATCATTAATTTATATGTCAAACGATAAATTTCCGCCCCTTAATCCCCAAATTCTCTTTATATTTGTGCCTTTCAAAAAAACAACAAAAAATGACTACATTAAACGAATTGAATGCTATATCTCCAATTGACGGACGCTATAGAAACAAGACCATTTCTCTGGCTCCTTTCTTCTCTGAAGAAGCTTTAATCAAATACCGTGTATTAGTTGAAATTGAATATTTCATCACTTTATGTGAAGTTCCTTTGCCACAATTAAAAAACGTAAACCCTAATCTTTTTGATAGTTTACGTGCTATTTATAAAAACTTTTCTACCGAAGATGCTCTTTGGATAAAAGAAACCGAAAAAGTAACCAACCACGATGTAAAAGCAGTTGAATATTTTATAAAAGATGCTTTTGAAAAATTAGGTTTATCTGAATACAAAGAGTTCATCCATTTCGGATTAACTTCTCAGGATATTAACAATACAGCGATTCCGTTATCTACAAAAGAGGCTTTTGAAAAAGTGTACATGCCATCGTTAATTACTTTGACATCTAAATTAAAAGAATTAAGCCAAGAATGGAAAGACGTTCCAATGCTAGCTCGTACGCACGGACAACCTGCCTCTCCTACTCGTTTGGGTAAAGAGATTGCTGTTTTTGTAGAGCGTTTAGAAGAGCAAATGCGTTTGTTGTTTAACGTTCCGTTTGCTGCCAAATTTGGTGGTGCTACCGGAAATTACAACGCACACCATGTAGCTTACCCACAAATTGACTGGAAACAATTTGGAAGCAAATTTGTAGAAAACAACTTGGGATTACACCATTCTTTCCCAACAACTCAAATAGAACATTACGATCATTTTGCAGCATTTTTTGATGCTTTAAAAAGAATCAACACAATCATTATTGATTTAGACCGAGACATTTGGACATATGTTTCAATGGAATATTTCAAACAAAAAATAAAAGCGGGTGAGATTGGATCATCAGCTATGCCACACAAAGTAAACCCAATTGATTTTGAAAACTCCGAAGGTAACTTAGGAATAGCTAATGCAATTTTTGAGCATTTGTCAGCTAAATTACCAATTTCAAGATTACAACGTGATTTGACAGACAGTACTGTTTTAAGAAATGTTGGTGTACCAATGGGACACACTTTAATCGCATTTGAAGCTACATTAAAAGGTTTGAACAAGTTACTATTGAACGAATCTAAATTTCATGAAGATTTAGAGAAAAACTGGGCAGTTGTTGCTGAGGCAATTCAAACCATATTAAGACGTGAAGCCTACCCGAATCCGTATGAAGCTTTAAAAGGTTTAACCAGAACCAATGAAGCCATTGACAAAAATGCGATTCATGGCTTTATAGCAACATTAGATGTTTCTGATGACATTAAAACAGAATTGATGAAGATTACGCCAAGTAATTTCTTGGGGATTTAGAGAAAAAACATCCACAAAAGTACAAAGTCAATTATGAACAAAAATATTTTTAAATTCATATTGCTTTGTACTTTCTTTCTATTTTCATGTGAGAATAAAAAGCTTCCTGTCATAAAACCTAAGCATTCTGATGCCGGAGTAGTCATCACATTTGATGATGCTAGTATTAACGAATGGTTTGAAACCGACAAACTATTACATCAATATTCTTGGAAAGCTACTTTTTGTGTTTCTAACATAAATACTTTAAGCCATTCCGAAATAACCAAACTCCTGATGTTACAACAGGGAGGACATGAAATTGCAGGTCATGGCTTTCATCATTTTGACGCTCCAAAATTTGTTGCCAAAAATGGAATCAACAAATACATTGATCAGGAAATAAATTCAATGATGAATTTGATGCGTTTTTATTCTTTTAAAGTGACTACGTTTGCATATCCTTTTGGTTTTAGAAACCCTGAAATAGACGAGGCACTTTTAAAAAAATTTAAAATTGTAAGAGGTACTACCTATGGAGCTGAAGACCCTTTTTTTCAAAATTGCTACTTCGACAACTCCAGATTAGTTTTTGCAATAGGTATAGACACCAATCATCCAAAATTTAGCATTCCGTATCTTTTAAAGCTACTGGATTATGCCAAACGAAAAGATAAAATTCTGTTATTATTTGGTCACAAACCTGTTCAAAAAATAACCGCCAACTACCAAACCAAAATAGAAACATTAGAACTGATTTGCAATTATGTTAAACAGCATAATATGACATTTTACAGTTTATCGGAATTGAATATTTTAAATTAAAATATCATTTCATTCTATTTCGACCCAAAAAGTCTTAATTTTATAACATACAGCTATTCTTGACAATTTAGTCCAGACTGTAGTGATACACCTCCAGAAAAAAACTATTTTTTCTTGTACCTACTGAGCGACTGGAGAAAGCACCTGTAAGACCAATAGAAAAACAGTTTTTTTCTGGATCTTATAATGAATAACTAGAATAGCTCCTAAAAAAATAAAAATCTATGAGTGCAATATCTGATACAACACAACATCTGGAACCTTTAATAACCGATTTAGGATTGATTTTAATGACAGCCGGAATTGCTGTTTTGATTTTCAAAAAGCTGAAACAACCACTGGTATTAGGGTATTTAATAGCTGGATTTTTAGCAGGAAATCATTTTAATTTTTTCCCATCCGTAACTGATATGAAAAGCGTTGAGGTTTGGGCTGAAATTGGAATTATCATTTTATTATTTAGTCTGGGGCTTGAATTTAGTTTCAAGAAATTAATGAAAGTAGGCGGAACAGCTTCTGTCACTGCTATTACACAAATTGCTACCATGACTGTTTTTGGGTTTATAGTTGGCCAATGGTTAGAATGGTCTAAAATGGACAGTATCTTTCTGGGAGTTATGCTCTCTATCTCATCGACAACCATTATCCTTAAAACATTTGACGAATTAGGGGTAAAAGCCCAAAAATTTGCCGGAAATGTAATTGGTTCCCTCATTGTACAGGATATTATTGCCATATTAATGATGGTTTTATTATCGACTATTGCGGCTAGCGATCAGTTTTCTGGCAGCGTATTAGTGCAATCTATATTTAAATTGTTCTTTTTCCTCGTCCTTTGGTTTTTGGGAGGAATATTTATAATTCCAACTGTCTTAAAAAAGACAAAACATCTACTCTCTGATGAAATGTTGCTTATTATCTCTCTTGCTTTGTGCTTGATGATGGTAATGCTGGCTTCAAATGTTGGTTTTTCACCTGCGTTGGGGGCATTTATCATGGGATCTATCATTGCAGAAACAACCCAAGCTGAGCATATCGAACATTTAGTAAAACCGGTTAAAGATTTATTTGGAGCCGTATTCTTTGTATCAGTAGGAATGCTAATCAATCCCCAAGCTTTATATGAACATGCAATTCCGGTTTTGATTTTATCCTTTGTTACTATTTTTGGGCAATCCATAAGCTCTACCACTGGTGCATTACTTTCTGGACAACCCTTAAAAGAATCAATTCAAACAGGGATGAGTTTGTCTCAAATTGGGGAATTTTCTTTTATCATTGCCACCTTAGGTATGACTCTCCATGTTACAAGTTCATTTCTTTACCCTATTATCGTGGCAGTTTCGGCAGTAACTACGTTTACTACTCCGTTTATGATTAAGCTTTCGGCTCCTTTTTCGGAATATTTATCCAAAAAATTACCTCGAAGATGGACCAAACGAATTGAACGTTATAGTGCCAATACTCAGGCCATAAAAACTGTTAGTAATTGGCAAACTGTTCTTAATGCCTACTTGACTCAAGTAATTGTATTGTCCGTAATTATTTTAGCTGTTATTCTGTTATCCTCAACTTATATTTTGCCTTTGGTAATACAATACCATTTTGGGAATACAATGGGGGCTTTGATTACGTTAGCTATTTTATCCCCTTTTTTATGGGCTCTCTCTTTACGTAGAGTAGCGGTAAAAGAGGTAGCTATTCTATTGGAAGAAAGAAAATCTCGTGGTCCAATGGCCATGTTATTTTTGTTCAGAATTCTGCTTTCTACTTTCTTTATTGGTTTTTTATTGAATATCTTTTTTTCTCCTCGTATTGCATTTATAGTTTTCATTATTGCTACGACTGTATATTTTATTTTTCAGAGGAAACTCAATGCACAATATCATAAAATCGAGAATCATTTCTTGTCTAATTTAAATGAAAGAGAAATCACTAAAGCCCGAAGAAGCAGAAGTGATTTATCTCCTTGGGATGGACACATGGCCTACTTTGATATTGCTGCCGAATCTAATATTGCGGGGAAAACATTGCAAAGACTACAAATTAGAGAACAAATGGGAATCAATATCGCTTCCATCAAAAGAGGAGATATCACAATTCACATACCAACGGCCAAAGAGCGTCTTTTTCCGGGAGATGAGATTTGCGTTATTGGTACTGATGCTCAAGTACAGGAATTTAAAAAGTTTTTAGACCAACATGAAACGGATGTTTCTCCAGAAATTACAGAACCCGATATTGTTTTACGCCAAATCGAATTAAAAAATCACACTTTTTTAGGGAAAAGTATTAAGGAATCTAAATTACGTGAGAGTACAAAAGGATTGATCGTAGGTATCGAGAAAAGAGGAAAGCGTATGCTAAATCCAGAATCGAATGTTATTTTAGAAAAAGATGATATTTTATGGATTGTTGGTGATCGAAAATTATTAGGGAATTTGGCTCATGATTAAATACTCCAGATTTTACTAATCCTTATGAAAACAAAAAAGGTGTAAATTTTAAATTTACACCTTTTGTTATTTATAGTTATTCTCGAATAAATCTTATCTTGAATAATTTGGAGCTTCTTTTGTAATAGTCACATTATGAGGATGACTTTCAGTTATACCGCTAGAAGTAATACGAACAAAACGTCCTGTTTCCTGTAAAGTAGTAATATCTTTTGCCCCACAGTATCCCATTCCGGCACGAAGACCACCTATGAATTGTTGCATACTTTCGTTCAATTCTCCTTTATAAGGTACACGTCCAACGATTCCTTCCGGAACCAATTTCTTAACATCGTCTTCCACATCCTGGAAATAACGATCTTTAGAACCGCCTTGCATCGCTTCAACAGATCCCATTCCTCTATAAGATTTGAATTTTCTTCCTTCAAAAATAATAGTCTCACCTGGTGATTCCATTGTTCCTGCTAATAATGAACCTAACATCACACAATCAGCACCAGCAGCGATAGCTTTAGGAATATCTCCAGTATAACGAATTCCTCCATCGGCAATAACTGGAACACCTGTTCCTCTTAGAGCTGCAGCAACTTCTAATACCGCAGAGAATTGAGGAAAACCAACTCCTGCAACTACACGAGTAGTACAAATAGAACCAGGCCCTATTCCTACTTTTACACCATCAGCACCGTTTTCAACTAAATATAAAGCAGCTTCTGGAGTAGCAATATTACCAACGATTACATCTAATTCTGGGAATTTAGCTTTTACAGCTTTCAATACATCTACCACACCTTTTGTATGTCCGTGAGCTGTATCAATAATTACGGCATCAACTCCTGCGTTTACTAAAGCTGTAGCTCTTTCAACAGCATCTGCAGTAACACCTAAAGCAGCTGCTACGCGTAAACGACCGAATTTATCTTTATTGGCATTTGGTTTTTGAGTCAATTTAGTAATATCTCTAAAAGTGATTAACCCAACCAATTCATTTTTACTATTTACTACTGGAAGTTTTTCAATTTTATGACCTTGTAAAACTACTTCAGCTTGTTCTAATGAAGTACCTTCTGCAACTGTCACTAAATTTTGACTTGTCATTATCTCAACAATTGGTCTCAAGTTGTTTTTCTCGAAACGCAAATCACGATTGGTTACAATTCCTTTTAAAATTTTATTTTCATCTACAATTGGAATTCCACCAATACCATATTCTTTCATCACATTTTTAGCATCTGCAACTGTAGAACTTAATGGTAAAGTAACTGGATCGATAATCATACCTGATTCTGCACGCTTTACTTTACGAACTTTGGTTGCTTGTTGCTCAATCGTCATGTTTTTATGTAAAACACCTATTCCTCCTTCTTGAGCCATAGCAATTGCCATTGCACTTTCGGTAACTGTATCCATAGCTGCAGATACAATAGGAACATTAAGCGTAATATTTTTTGAAAATTTGGATTGAATACTCACTTCGCGCGGAAGAACATTTGAGTAATTGGGAACTAATAATACATCATCGTAAGTTAAACCTTCACCGATAATCTTGGAGTTATGTGCTTTCATGTTGCAATTTGTAGTTGAATTGCGTGCAAATATACACAATCTTAAGCTAAAAAGCATATTAGACCCAAAATTTATTTTTAAATCGCTGTATAAATCAATTAGATATAGTTTCTCTCTTTTTTAGGCAGTATTTTAACCGTTAAAAAAATGAGAAAGTTTTAAAAACATATATACGAAATAGATTCATTAGCAAACTTTAGAACCGCTGAGGTTTATATAGACATATATTTTATATGATTTTTTTTTGAATAATCTCTTTTTGAATAAGACACAACTTATCTATTACTTCCGCCCGAAATTATATTAAACCCTATTTGAAACGAGAGCGCATTTGCCTTTGCGAGATCCGTATAACCCAAGAGATTATCCGCAAGTGCATAGAAATTTACAATCCCTACTTTAGTATACAATCCAAGACCAACGTTCTTATAGGAATAGGAATCTAATGTATAGGTAGCTTTCATCTGCAATCCATTAAAAAATCTTCTTCTATAATAAGCTGTCAAAGCCACCATAGGTGCTCTTGGCGTAGACATGGCAAAAAATTGAGCTCCAACTGCACTTCTATACCAAGAATCTTCATCGGTTTCACAATCACATTCCATTTGTCTTACTTCTTCAAAAGAATACTGATAAGATGAATAAAACTTTAATGGCCGTTGTGTTTTATAAGGAGTATACAATGTATCTAATGGAATAGCATCTTTAAAATCTTGGTAAGCGTTATCCGGCGTACCATCGGCATTAAAATCAGTAATAACACCTTTAAAATCATAATGACCTTTAAAAGTAAAACTTTCTACTTCCTGTGTATGCTTTATATATCCAATATCTACTAAACTAGCCGTTACCTGAATATTTTTTTGAGGATAATACGTTAAACCAATATCCAAACCTAATCCTAGATTACCTCCCAAAAGTGCCTTCTGCTTTACATCTTCTACCAAATCACTTCCAAGATCACCATCATAATCTTCATCTAAATATTTTGCTGCTCCAGAAGTATTTAGTTCTAAATTAGATTGTATAGCCTGATCATAAATTAAATCTTTCCCTTGTACCGTATAAAAAGAGCCTGAATTTCTAGTTGATGTAGCATTAAAAATACTGGAATAAATTTTCCCTCGCACTCCAAGTGTAAGTTTTTCATTAATCGGTTTATTGAATCCTACATGAAATACAGACAATAATTCGGCTTTTACACTTAAATCTCCCAAATTAAATGTTTTCCCAATATAATCCTTGTTTCCATAAAAACCCAATATGGCAAGATCTGTAGGGATGTATATAAATGAATCTAATTCTTGGTACATCCCAAAAGAAACATACGACCTATTTTCTGGTCCTCCTAATCCAAAACCTGCACTAAACAATTCTAATTGTTGATTTGCCGTAACATAATCATTTCTATTGGTTGTTGCAATTACCTTTTTGACCTTGGTTGTGAAATTAACTCCATCATTAGCAAATAAATTATAGGCATTAATTCCTGTTGAACCAACATTAGCCGAAATACCAGACAATAATGGCACACCAAAAAACCATTTGTATTTTACATCGGCTCCGGGATTTGTTAATAATGATTGAGGTAACGGGGTGAAATTATATAATATTTCTTTGTTTTGAGAAGAACAAACCACCGGTGCCAATAGGCATATAAAGATCTTTAGTTTCATCATTTTACATCAAAATAAGCAGTTATACTTGAACTTAACTCTACTCTACCAGGACTCGTTGAAGTTAAAGGTGGTCCTGGAAGCATTGCGATGGAAAATGTTATGTTTTTGGTGTTTTTTAAGATATCTATATTAGTGCTGTCAAATTTTTCGGTTTTTTCTACAACTATTTCAGTACCATTATAGGCTGGTACTGCCAAGTTTACATTGTGAATAGTAATATTATTGGCGTCCTGAAAAGCAATATTATAGGTATAAGCTCTATTAATTGTATTTTTTACCCTGAAATACAATTCAGTTTTAACTAAATCATCCCTAATAAAACCGGTATGAAAAAAATCAACATTGGAAATGTATGAAAACGTACTTTGTTCCACTCCATCAACAATAAATTGATTGGCCTCTAGTGGAAAATAAGCCAAATTAGTTGTAAAAACTGGCTTTATATTAAATTGATCCGCTTGATTAAAATCTAAATCGCTACTACACGAAAAAGTGAGTATCAATGATAGAATGCAAATTATTCGTTTAAAAAAAGAGTATTCCATATCCCTGTTATTTAAGCATTGAACTTTACACAATCTTGAAACAATAATAAAGAAACAACAAGTATTCTATTTATTTAACTTTAAGCTATTTTTTAGAATTACCTGCTCATTATTTTTAATGAAAATCTCCAAACAATTTAGAAGCCTCATTATAAGCGCTTTCAAAACTCATTGGACTGCAATTGGTATTTTCTTTTTGAACTGTAAAATAGGACAGTAATTTTTCTGTAGGCATGTTACCTGTCAAATTATCGGTAGCCATAGGGCAGCCACCAAAACCTTGAACAGCGCCATCAAAACGATAACAACCTCCTTTATAAGCAGCATCAACTTTTTCAAACCATTTATCTGGTGTTGTATGCAAATGGGCGCCAAACTCAATTTGAGGGTATTGAGGAATCAGGCTGGAAAATAAATATTGAATTACATCTGGTGTTGAACTACCGACTGTATCTGAAAGAGATAAAATTTTCACACCCATGCTAGCCAATCTCTCGGTCCACTGTGCTACAATTTCTACATTCCAAGGATCTCCGTACGGATTTCCAAAACCCATAGAAAGATAGGCTACTACCTCTTTATTGGTCTTATCGGCAATATCTAAAATCTCCTGTAGAGTCACTAAAGACTCTGCAATGGTTTTATGCGTATTTCGCATTTGAAAATTCTCTGAAATTGAAAAAGGGAATCCTAAATACTGAATTGCATTATGCTGTGAAGCCAGAGTTGCTCCTTGTGTATTAGCTATAATGGCTAATAACTTGCTTTTGGTTTGAGATAAATCAAGTTGTTCTAAGACCTCTGCTGTATCTTGCATTTGAGGAATAGCCTTTGCTGAAACAAAACTTCCGAAATCAATTGAATCAAAACCTACACGTAATAAGGACTGAATGTACGCTACCTTCCTTTCGGTAGGAATAAATGATTTTATGCCTTGCATAGCATCACGTGGACATTCGATAATTTTTATAGTCTTCATAACTTTCAAATATATGAAAAAGGTTTTGAGTTACAAAGTAAGAAAAATTACAGTAATTTAAAAATATTCGGCTCTGAATAATTAATAAAAGTGAGTAATCTTGGAACGCACCGAAAAAAATGTCTTATAACAAGAAAACATTTTTATTAAAATTATCGTGTTAACCTCAAGGAATTTATCTTACAATATATGGTTCATGGCAAATCATCAATAACAGTCCGCTATTCACTTAATAGCTATCTATCATTTTTATTTTTTTGCCAAAATTGCTTTATTAATCGATTTTATTAAAGCTGGGCCTTCATAAATAAAACCGGTATACAACTGAACTAAACTTGCCCCTGCTTCTAGTTTTTCCAGAGCATCTTCGGCTGAATGTATTCCTCCCACTCCAATAATTGGGAATGACTTATTGCTCTTTTGAGAAAGAAAACGAATTACCTCTGTTGAACGTTTGGTTAAAGGCTTTCCAGACAATCCTCCAGTTTCAATTTTTGCTTCGGATTGCAATCCTTCACGAGAAATAGTCGTATTGGTTGCAATAACACCCGCAATTTTAGTTTCATTTACAATATCAATAATATCCAGTAATTGTTCATCGGTAAGATCCGGAGCAATTTTTAGCAATACTGGCTTTTGTTTTGGCTTAGCCAAATTCTTATTTTGCAAAGTTTGCAATAATTGTGTGAGTGGTTCTTTGTCTTGCAATGCTCTCAAATTTGGAGTATTGGGAGAACTCACATTTACCACAAAATAATCTACATAATCATATAAAGCATCAAAACATATCTCATAATCTGATGTTGCTTCATCATTTGGTGTCAATTTATTTTTACCAATATTCCCTCCAATAAGAACATCTTTATTCTTCTTTAATCGCTCAACCGCTTCTTGAACACCTCCATTATTGAATCCCATTCTATTAATGATAGCCGAATCTGCCTTAAGGCGAAACAAACGCTTTTTAGGATTTCCTTCCTGTCCTTTTGGTGTAAGTGTACCTATTTCTATGAATCCAAAACCAAAATTAGAAAGTTCTTGATACAAAGCAGCATCTTTATCGAAACCAGCAGCTAAACCAACAGGATTTTTAAACTTTAAACCAAAAACCTCAGTTTCCAATCTTTTGTCATTGACTTCATATAGTGATTTAAAAAGGGTTGGAAATCCTGGTATTTTAGATACCATTCTTATCATAGAGAAAGTAAAATAATGTACTTTTTCAGGATCAAAACAAAAAAGTATAGGACGGATAAAAAGCTTGTACATGGTTCAAATATTGATTTGCACAAAAGTAAAGAATAGTTTTTAGTTTTTAGGTATGGATTAAACTTAAAGCATTTCATTTTTAAAAAATTGAACTATTACTCAATATCAATCCTGCATTTATTTTCAAAAACAAGACAGCTGCAAAATAAAAAACGACACCCAAAAGCATCGTTTTTCATCAATTAACTAATTCAACAATTAAATATTATTTCGGGAGTGCTGCATTTATAGCCGCTTTATCTACATATTGAACTACCCTATCGATTTTGTCATTATCATCAAAATGATAATCAGTGTGTATCCATTGAGTCATTTCTTTTCCTTTTTTATATTTGGCTGTCGTTTTGTACCAACCAAGCAACCAAACTCCTTTAGCTTCTACACTCTGTGGCTTATTGACCTTGATAGGTAGCCATATTGTATTCTTAAAAGTAATGGATTCAATAACATTTGCTCTTCTTTGTTTCCAATATGATGCTATAGCAGCTTTGCCAACCAAACTATCACCGCTATTCCAAACATAAACGGCGCTATCAGCATACATGTTCATCCAACTGTCTATATCGCCTTTTTCTAAATCAGCCAAACCTTTTTTGCCCATTTCTGCATATTTAGGGTCGGCAAATTCAGCGGGTTTTGCTACTGTATCCATTAAAGCGGCTTCTACTTTCTTTTCGGCAATTTCTTTTTTATTACAACTCACAAATACCGAAGCACTCAAAACAAATAAAAAAATCTTTTTCATAATTCTAAATATTTAAATTAATACTGAAAAATTGTTTGATTTTTAGCAAAGCTTTATTCTGAAAAGGAGCATAAATTTAACAAAAAAAGAAACATGTTTTCTAAAAACCAATAAAAACAAATTGATTATCAATTATTTAAAACAAAACCAATCAAAACGATTAAGAATTAAAACACACATTCAACACGCACATAAATAAAAACTGTTTTAAAGCTTTTGGCTGTACAAATCAACATAAACAGCATCTTCAAATACTCAAATGATTACTTTCCTTTCCGATTTTATCTTTAATTCAAAAAAAGCTAGCTTGATAAAATCCAGTATCAAAAAACAAACATAATAAGCTATATATCAGTAACTTTACACTTTAATTTCATTGTATTTTAAATTATTTAGAAATGTATTGCAGCAGACTTACAAACAGAAAAGAAGCAGGTATTTTACTTTCGGAAAAATTAAAAAAATACCAAGATACCAACTCAATAGTTCTGGCAGTCCCTAGAGGTGGAGTTCCTGTAGCCTATGAAATTGCCCAAAAACTACATCTCCCCTTAGACGTTATTCTTTCAAAAAAAATTGGCCATCCTAAAAATCAAGAATTTGCCATAGGTGCAATGACTATGGATGCAACAATAATAGACGAGCACCCCGAAGTTTCCAAGCAATATATATCAGATGAAATTATTAGATTAAAAGAATTATTACAGGAAAAATACAAGCTTTATATGGGGTTTCGCGAGCCTCTGGAAATAAACGGAAAAAATGTGATTGTTGTTGATGATGGCATTGCAACAGGCAATACCTTATTAGCCAGCATAAGCATGCTGAGAAAAAGAAACCCTGCAAAACTAATTGTTGCCGTACCCGTTTTACCTTTGGATGCTCTGGAAATCTTTAAACAACAAACAGATGAATTTGTCTACCTTATTACCTCAAGTAGTTTTAGGTCTGTTGGGGCTTTTTACGACCAATTTCATCAAGTTGAAGATGATGAAGTGATTCAAATGTTACGAATCACAAATTCAATTATTTAAAAACCTTAATTGCAACATCGATTCTTTTAAAATTTATGAATCATGAATAAATCAGACATAGACATCCCATTGTCAACCGTGACATTGAAGGGAGATTTAGTACTTCCTGAAAATGCAATCGGAATAGTTGTGTTTTCTCACGGAAGTGGCAGTAGCAGATTTAGCCCAAGAAACAAAATGGTTGCAGAATTGATTCAACAACAAAATATTGGTACTTTTCTTTTTGATCTGCTAACCGAAAAAGAAGATCAGATTTACGAAAACAGATTTAATATTGATTTATTAACAAGCCGATTGATCGAAACAACCGAATGGCTAATGACAAACGAAATTACAAAAGATACACCAATAGGTTATTTTGGAGCTAGTACTGGAGCAGCATCTGCACTGAAAGCGGCAGCCTATTTCAAAAAATCAATTAAAGCCGTTGTTTCTCGAGGTGGTCGTCCTGATTTGGTCATAAATGAACTGCATCTAGTAACTGCTCCTACTCTACTCATAGTAGGAGGACTTGATATTGCTGTTATTGGTATGAATAAAATGGCATTTGCTCAATTAGAATCCGTAAAAGAAATTAAGATAATCCCAGATGCTACACACCTCTTTGAAGAGCCTGAAAAATTATCCGAAGTAGCCGATCTGGCCATTACATGGTATAAAACTTTTTTAAGAGAGCCTGAAAGATAAACTACCTAATAAATCAACAAAAAAGCCCCAAAAAGGGGCTTTTTTAATATATAAACTCAAGCTTATTTACTCAAGTACATTTTTCTTCTAGAGTACAATTCGTAGAATTGGTCATCCTTCAAATCATCAATAAACAAGATGCTCTCTCCTGTAGATTTCATTTCTGGTCCTAATGCTTTATTCACATTATGGAATTTACTGAAAGAGAAAACCGGTTGTTTGATAGCGTATCCTTTTAGCTGTGGGTTAAAAGTAAAATCTGTAACTTTATTTTCTCCCAACATTACTTTAGTAGCATAATTTACATAAGGCTCACCATACGCTTTCGCTATGAAAGGTACTGTTCTTGAAGCTCTAGGATTTGCTTCAATAATATAAACCGTATCGTCTTTTATAGCAAATTGAATGTTGATTAAACCAACTGTTTTCAGTGCTAAAGCAATTTTATGGGTATGGTCTTTTATTTGTTGCATTACAAATTCACCCAAGTTAAATGGTGGCAAAGTCGCATTACTATCACCAGAGTGTACTCCACAAGGCTCTATATGTTCCATTATTCCAATAATGTATACATTTTCTCCATCACAAATCGCATCAGCTTCAGCTTCTATTGCTCCGTCTAGGTAATGGTCTAAAAGTAATTTGTTTCCTGGAATCGTTTTCAATAAATTGATTACGTGCTCTTCTAACTCTTGTTTGTTGATTACAATTTTCATTCCCTGACCTCCCAAAACATAAGAAGGGCGAATCAATAATGGGAAGTCTAAAGTATCTGCCAAAGCTGAAGCTTCTTCTGCCGTTTCTGCAATTCCGAATTTAGGGAAAGGAATATGTAATTCTGTCAATAAATCAGAGAAACGTCCTCTATCTTCGGCTAAATCTAGCGCTTCAAAACTCGTTCCTATAATTTTAACACCATACTTAGATAATTTTTCTGCTAATTTAAGAGCCGTTTGACCTCCTAATTGTACAATTACCCCTTCTGGTTTTTCATGTTGTATAATGTCATAAATATGCTCCCAGAAAACTGGCTCAAAATACAATTTATCAGCAGTATCAAAATCTGTCGAAACCGTTTCCGGATTACAGTTGATCATAATAGTTTCGTAACCACACTCTTTGGCCGCAAGCACTCCGTGTACACAAGAGTAATCAAACTCGATTCCTTGTCCAATTCTGTTTGGTCCTGAACCAAGAACTATTATTTTCTTTTTATCAGTTAAAACACTTTCGTTATCTACATAACGCTCTCCGTTAGCTTTTTCTATTTCAGCTTCAAAAGTAGAGTAATAATAAGGTGTCTTAGCTTTGAACTCTGCCGCACAAGTATCAACCAATTTAAACACACGATTAATATTCATCGTAGAGCGTAAAGTATGTACTTGACTTTCAAGACAGCCCATCATATGTGCTACTTGTCTATCTGCAAATCCTTTTTGTTTGGCTTCAAGCAATAATTCTCTTGGTAACGTTTCTACTTTATAATTCGAAATTTCTTTTTCTAAAGTAAATAGCTCTTCGTATTGTTTTAAGAACCACATATCTATTTTTGTGATTTCATGAATACGACTCAATGGGATTCCCATTGCGATAGCATCATAAATTACAAAAACACGATCCCAACTTGCAAATGTTAGTTTCTCTATAATTTGCTCGTAATTTGTATATCCTTTTCCATCGGCTCCTAGCCCATTTCTCTTGATTTCTAATGACTGAGTAGCTTTGTGTAATGCTTCTTGGAATGAGCGTCCAATTCCCATAACCTCACCTACTGATTTCATTTGAAGCCCCAAAGTTCTATCGGCACCTTCAAACTTATCAAAGTTCCAACGTGGTATTTTCACAATTACATAATCCAAAGTTGGTTCAAAAAGAGCCGAAGTTGATTTTGTAATCTGGTTTTGTAATTCATCTAGGTTGTATCCAAGCGCAAGTTTTGAAGCAATTTTTGCAATAGGATATCCTGTTGCTTTTGATGCCAATGCTGATGAACGAGATACACGTGGATTGATTTCGATAGCCACAATATCTTCTTTTTCGTCTGGAGATACCGCAAACTGTACATTACATCCTCCTGCAAAGTTCCCGATACTACGCATCATCAATATAGCGTAATCACGTAATTTTTGGAAAGTTCTATCAGATAACGTCATTGCTGGCGCAACTGTGATTGAATCTCCTGTGTGGATTCCCATTGGATCCATATTTTCGATAGAACAGATAATAACTACATTATCATTCTTATCTCTTAACAGTTCCAATTCGTATTCCTTCCAACCCATTAAAGCTTTATCAATTAAAACCTCGTGAATTGGTGATGCCTCCAAACCTCTGGTCAATAGGTCATCAAATTCTTCTTTTTTATAAACAACTGCAGCTCCAGTTCCTCCCAAAGTGAAAGAAGGACGAATAACTAATGGAAAACCAAACTCCTGAGCTATTTCTTTTCCTTGAAGGTAAGAAGTTGCTGTTTTTGCTGGAGCCGTAGGAACATTAATTTTTTCTAACAATTGTTTGAACTGCTCTCTGTCCTCAGTAATATTGATTGCATTAACATCAACTCCAATCAATTTCACTCCAAAATCTTGCCAAATTCCTTTTTCATCAGCTTCCAAACACAAGTTCAGTGCTGTTTGACCTCCCATTGTAGGAAGTACTGCATCAATTTGCGGATGTGCTTTAAGAATCTCAATAATAGACTTTGTCGTTAGAGGTTTCAAATAAATATGATCCGCCATAGATGGGTCAGTCATAATTGTAGCAGGATTTGAATTGATCAAAATCACTTCAATTCCTTCTTCACGCATAGAACGTGCAGATTGTGAACCTGCATAATCGAATTCACACGCTTGACCAATTACAATTGGACCTGAACCTATTATTAATACTGATTTTATAGATGTGTCTTTTGGCATTTTATTTTCTTATTGTAGTTATTTTTTTATCACTTAAAGTTTGAAGTTTGTTAAATTCTTCAAATATCGATCTTAAAACATCGTTACCGCTTGGGTATAAAAAAAGGCGGTACTAAAAAAAAGTAACGCCTTATTTATGTTTATACAAACATTATTTTTTGTGTCTTGGTTCACAAGAAACAGTCAATTTATGTCTTCCTTTAGCTCTTCTACGCGCAAGAACTTTTCTTCCATTAGCAGAAGCCATTCTGTCCATAAATCCGTGCTTATTTCTTCTTTTTCTTTTCGATGGTTGAAATGTTCTTTTGCTCATTGCTTTGTATCTTTAAAATCTTAATTAGTGTCTATTTATTTTTTGAATAACCGTTATTCTAAAACCGAGTGCAAATATACAAAGACTTTTTTTTCTGGCAAGTAGTTTTTAAAAAATATTTTTAATTCCTTTTACTATCTTTGCAGCCTTAAAACTTTATATATTATGTTTCATAAAAATATTAAACTTATCATTGCCGGACTTGTTATAATTACTGGTATTTGGCAATTCACTGAAAGCAACATTGGTAACGGAATATTTCTTATTTTATTATCTGGAATTCCTATCTTTTTATATTTTAAAAATGAATTTATTTTACTGGCATTTTTAAAACTAAGAAAGCAAGATTTTGAAGGAGCAAAAAAATGGTTAGCATACATAAAAAATCCTGAAACTGCTCTAGTAAGGAAACAACAAGGCTATTTTAATTATCTTCATGGAATTATGCTTTCGCAAACCAATATTAATCAAGCTGAAAAATACTTCAAAAAAGCAATAGAATTAGGACTATCTATGGATATGGATCTTGCTGTAGCCAAATTAAATCTTGCCGGAGTTGCCATGACACGCAGAAGAAAATTAGAAGCTACTGCATTACTGAACGAGGCCAAAAAATTAGACAAGCAAAACATGCTAAAAGACCAAATTTTGATGATGAAGGAGCAAATGAAAAAAATATAATTTATTATACAAAATTATCTATTTTTTGATACTATATAAACTACCATCCGCTTTTGGATGGTTTTTTTTTGAATTTTAACGTACTTAATCGGATTTATATGTATCTTGTCGATAATATAGTACTTATACACACAAAGCAAATACTTTTACTAAATGTTTTATTATTAGGTTATTATGCATAAATTTTTATTTACCGTATTATTTACTTTATCCACTTTCTTTTCCTACAGCCAAAATACAATTAGTTATTTTTCTGACGCTGTAAAAAAAAATATCAAGCCTTACACTAAAGCATCCAATAAAGCATACGAGGCAAATAACGTAAAAGAAGGTAAAGATCTTTTTGATTCCTTAGTAAAAAACAAACTTATCGGAACCAAATTTGACGATTTCAACCTTAAAGTGTACAAAGAAAAAAATGTAAAAATAAACCGAATCAACAAACCCATCTTTATAATTACCTATTCTTCTTGGTGTGTAATTGCTAAAGGAGAAATTCCCGCTTTAAACATATTAGCCAAAGAACATCGTAATGACATGCAAATCATTGTGATATTTTGGGATAAGAAAAGTGATATTAAAAATATTGCCCATAAATTTAGTGATGATATTAAAGTATGCTACGCTAACGAAAATTACGCAAAAGATGCTCACATTATTGCCACCATCAAACATACTTTAGGATTTCCTACTTCTATATTTATAGATGAAAACAAAAATGTGGTTAGCGTAAAACATTTTGAAAACACCATTAAATTAAAAACTCCTATAAAACAAGCTATTATTACGAGTTATAACTACTTTAGCAAAGACATTAATGAAAACCTTGTAAACGCCATATCTAACAACAAGGGATTTACCAATAACTAAACATTGTTATAAACTTCGCAAAACCCTTTTTATCGCTATCTAAACGGGATCAGCCATAATTATTGAAGGTAAATTAGCATTTAACCATTTGTATTTATTAAGAATCATAATATGTGTTCCTCCTGCCACAGCAATACAGTCTTTTATGTATTTAATTGGAAAGATATCGTCTAAGTCCCCGTGTATGTGAATTACTTTTTGATCCGCTACAGTTCGATTCCATAAAAAAACCTGTTCGATTGCCCAATCTAAATAACGCTTATCCCGAACCGAAAGAAATTTTTCGTACAATTTAAGCCTTTGATTTACTTTTTTGCCAAAAGAAAACTTAGCCAAACTTTCAATATTCTGAACTAAACTAAACGGAATCAACCTATAAGCCTTTGTCTTTTTGACTACACCCATTCGTTTAGGAAATTCAAGATTGGTTTTTACACTCGAAATAATAATTACTTTTCTAGTCGCTATAAAACCAGCCATTTCCTGTACCAAAATACCTCCAAACGAAACACCAATCAGTACTGGATTTTCATGTTTAATTTTTTCAGTCATTCGTTTGGCATAGTCCGCCAAAGTTTCTTTTTCTAGAGGAATTTCCCATTCCAAAAACACCATCTCAAATTGATCTTCCGGAAGTTTAATCCTTTCAAAAATAGCAACGCTAGCAGCCAAACCTGGCATAAAATACACTGGAATCTTACTCATAATTGATTTAAATGATATGTTGGTTATATCAAACAAAAGCTCAATACAAAATCAACATTAAGACTTGAAAAAGTTAAAAAATCAAACAACAAAAGAAAAAATATTCCCAACACTCCTTGTAGAAAAACTTTTTCAAATACTATTGAATTCTATGGCAATTTACCCATAAGTAAGTCAAAATAACAATCAAAAACTTTATTTTAACAATAATATAAGTATTTAATTCTACCTAAGAGCCCTCGGAAAAATACTAAAATATTTAGCCACAATAAAACTCAATTAACACTCTCTAGAAGCAAAAACAAGATTCAATCTTCAAAAAATACAAGATAAAAATCCTATCTTTACAATTACCCTATCTAAGGAAGATAAAATTAAATCACAAAAATTTAATTTATAATTCGAAACTTAAAATTAAAATGATGAAATATCCTATAATCTCATTTTTCTTCTTTTTTTCTATCACCTATAGTAGCTATTCACAAATAGAAACATCTTCTTCTTTAAATAATGCCATTTATAAAGCGATAGAAAAAAATACATCTATACAAAATAAGGCAATTGAAATTGAAAAATTAAACCTGCAAGAAAAAGGGGTTCGCAACAAATATATCCCAACTATTGAAGCCAATGCTCTTTATTCCTATTTTGACAGTAACTTAACTCTCGACCTACCCTCCTCAACTATACCAATCGTGAATTATCCTTTATTTGACAAAAAGGCAACTTATGATAATACCGGTAATTTCTTCATAGGAAGTGTGATGGCCAAAACTGTTTTATTTAGTGGCATGCAAATACCTAACGGAGCCAATGCCATTAAACAAAAAGCAATAGGAACCACTTACCTAAAAGACTCCGAAAAAGATGCAATAATAAAAGACGTCATTAATACTTTCGACCAGCTAAAACTTCTAGATGAAACTGAAAAACTAATAAATGACAGCGATAAGAGATTAAAATCCGAAACCAAAAGAATTTCTAAAGCTATAGAACAAGGCCTTGCTGTTCCTTATGATAGAGATAAAATAAAACTGGCGTTACTGGAACTAGAATCTAAAAAAGTTGAATTTACCGGAAAACGTGCCTTACTTTATAAAAAGCTACGATATCTAACCAACTATTCGGACGAGGAGATCAATGCAGTTCAATACAATCTAGTTCCCTATTTAATTTCCGAAGAAAAATTAAGCACCGAAAATAAACAAGAAATCAAAGCATTAGAATCATTCAAACTGGCTAGTGAATATCTCTTAAAAAAAGAGAAAGGAACCTACCTCCCTACTATAGGAGCTTTTGGTGGTATTGTATATTCTAGTTTATTTGATGTAAACGGAACTACATCAACCGTACCCATTATAAACCAACCTTTGAGCCTAGGCCTAAATGAATTTTCATTAAGTCCACTCTTGACGGTAGGAGCTGCACTTAAATGGGAAATTTTTGCAGGCTTTGAAAGAGAACACAAAGTACACGAAGCCAAATTAAACATTGAACAAATTCAGAACCAAATTGATGATACTAAAGAAAAACTGCAATTACTACTTGAAAACAATCTTGTAAATTACAACGTCTTATTAAAGAGAATTGAAATATCAGCACAGCAAGAAAAAATTGCAAACAACAACCTCAACTTAGCTTCAAAACAATACAAGGAAGGACTCATCAATGTTTCTGAGCTTTTGGAGGCAGAGAATGATTATTTTAAAGTATCGGTAACAAAATTGAATACTTTAATCGAACAACGACTATCAGCTATTGAAACCATAATCACTACCGGAGAATTATCTAATAAATTGTCTCAATAAATATCCGCATATGAAAAGAGCTCTTACCATATTATCACTAATACTTATAACGATTAGTTGTAAAAACCCAAAAGATAATGCTGTTATCCAAGGAAAAGTTGAGAATGAACAAATTGCAGTAGTAAGCAAAATCCCTGGTAAAATTGCAAAATTACTGGTAAAAGAAGGAAATTTTGTTAAAAAAGGTGACACCCTTGCTATTCTAGATATCCCTGAAGTAGATGCTAAAAAAAATCAAGCCGAAGGCGCACTCCTATCTGCAAAGGCGCAATATACAATGGCTGTAAAAGGCGCAACTACTAATCAGATTTTACAACTTGAAGCTAAAAAACAAGGCTTGAAGGAACAATATGAATTTGCTCAAAAATCAATCAAAAGATTGAGCAATATGCTCAAAGACTCATTAGTTTCACAGCAAACTTACGATGAGGCATTTGCAAAATACCAAGGAGCTCAAGCACAGTACAACGCTGTTATTGCCGAATTGAATGATGCAAAAAAAGGTGGTCGAATCGAGCAACAAGACATGGCGTTGGGGCAACAAGAAAGAGCTATAGGAGCTTTGCAAGAAGTTGAAACCGCCAATAAAGAACGCTATGTTATTGCACCGCAAGACATGAATATAGAAACCATAACCCTAAGCATAGGAGAACTTGCATTGCCTGGCTATACCTTATTTAGTGGCACCATAAGCAATGGTACATATTTCCGATTTACATTACCAGAAAGCAAACTAAATAAAATAAAAAAAAGGCAAGAAATTACCGTTTCAATTCCTTACCTCAATAAAGACATTAAGGGAACCATAACCTCCATAAAACAATTAAGCGCATACGGCTCTATCGCTACTGCTTATCCTGATTACGAAATGCAAGAAAGTTTATTTGAAATAAAAATATCACCAAAAAACAGTACTGAAAGCAAAGATTTAATCACGAAAACAACGGTTACCTTATCTTTATAAATATGCAAAATTTCTTTTCATTACTAAAAAGAGAATTTCAATTCTTTTGGCAAAATAAAATCCTTCGAATGCTTTTTATTGGAGCACCTATCTTATATGGTATTTTATTGGGTTATGTTTATGGCAAAGGAAAAGTTACAGATTTACCAATCATTGTTATCGATCAGGATAGGACCGAAATGAGTACTAAAATTATGCAAATGTTTGAAGACAACGAAGTCATTAAGATTGCTGCTGTTTTACATGACCAGAACAACTTTTCGAATATTGCAATCGAAAAAGAAGCCAATTGTGTAGTGATTATCCCTAAAGGATTCCAAAAAATGGTATTTACAAAAAAATATCCCGAAATCACCACCATAGTAAATACCGCAAATGTCTTAACTGCTAATTATGCCTCATCTGCAGTATTATTATGCCTTGGTACTTTTAAAACCGGAGTTCAATTAGAAACCCTCCGGAAACAAGGAACTCCAGAAAAACTTTTACAGTCGCAATACGAACCTTTCAAAACCACTTTCTTAAAAAAATACAATCGAAGCACCAATTACATGTATTTTCTATGGCCTGGAGTCTTAGCAACCGTTTTGCAACAAGTATTACTTTTGGCACTAGCCCTCTCTTTTGCCTCCGAATTCGAAAACAACACTTTCATCGATTTAATTTATAAATGCCCTTCTGTTGTAAAAATGATGACCGTAAAGATCATTCCTTATATGATAATGAGCTTTGGAATATGGCTTTTATATTGGGCTTTTGCAACTTGGTTCCGAATACCTTTTTTTAACAATTTAGGTTCCTTAACATTTGTTGCAGGATTTTTTGTGCTCTCAGTTTCTTTCATCGGAATATTAGTTAGCATCCTAATCCCTAATCAACTGAAAGCAACCGAAATTTTGATGGTTATTGCAACACCTAGCTTTATTTTGAGTGGTTTTACCTGGCCCTTGAGCCAAATGCCGGTTTGGGTACAAAATATAGCAAATGTAATTCCGCTAACTCATTTTCTAAAAGCATTTAGAATCTTAAGTGTAGAAAACGGAGAACTTTACCAAACATACAGACCCGTAATCAATATGATAATCATTGGAACTGTATGCGCCATACTCTCCTTCTTTGCTTTGTATTTTAAGAAAAAATCGGTTTTAAAAAACTCATGATATAAAAAAAGGCAAAAGATATAAACTTTTGCCTTTTTTAATTCTTTGAATAGAAATCAAAATCTACTTCTCAATTTCTTTCATGCTATCCATTTTCTTGTGTGCCAAGAAACCGGTAATATCTTCAAAATGTTCAACCACACGTTTGTTTCCAAACTCAAAAACTTTGGTAGCCAATCCGTCAAGGAAATCACGGTCGTGAGATACTAAAATTAAAGTTCCATCAAAATCACGTAAAGCATCCTTGATAATATCTTTAGTTTTCATATCCAAGTGATTCGAAGGCTCATCCAGAATCAACAAGTTTACTGGCTCTAACAATAATTTAATCATAGCCAAACGTGTTTTTTCACCTCCTGAAAGCACCTTAACTTTCTTGGTAATATCATCTCCATGAAACATGAAAGCTCCAAGTATGTTTTTTATTTGTGTTCTTACATCACCTACAGCAATATCGTCTATAGTTTCAAAAATTGTAGCATTTTCATCCAATAAAGCCGCTTGATTTTGTGCAAAATATCCAATTTGGGAATTGTGTCCAATTTCAACAGAACCGCTATCAGGCGCAAATTCCTTCATTATAGCTTTGATCATTGTTGATTTTCCTTCTCCATTTTTCCCAACAAAAGCCACCTTTTGCCCTCTTTCAATTACGATATTAGCATCTTTGAAAACCACATGATCTCCATAAGATTTTGACATTTCTTTTACAATAACAGGATATTGACCAGAACGTGCAGCAGGAGGAAATTTCAATCGCAATGCAGAAGTATCCACTTCATCAACCTGAACAATTACTAACTTTTCCAACATCTTAACCCTAGATTGTACCGCATCAGTTTTAGAAAAAGTTCCTTTGAAACGATCGATAAAAGCTCTGTTATCAGCAATCATTTTTTGTTGTTCATCATAGGCTTTCTGCTGATGAATACGACGGTCTTTTCTCAATTCTAAATAATGAGTATATTTTGCTTTGTAATCATAAATACGACCCATTGTTACTTCAATAGTACGATTGGTAATATTATCTACAAAAGCCCTATCGTGTGAAATTACCACAACCGCTTTGGCTGAATTGATCAGGAAATCTTCCAACCATTGAATACTTTCAATATCCATGTGATTGGTAGGCTCATCCAGCAAAATCAAATCTGGTTTTTTCAAAAGGATTTTAGCCAATTCAATTCTCATTCTCCAACCACCTGAAAATTCAGAAGTCTGACGCGTAAAATCTTCTCTTTCAAAACCAAGACCTATTAGAATTTTCTCTACTTCTGCTTCATAATTTACTTCTTCAATCGCATAATATTTCTCGCTTAAGTCCGAAACTCTTTCGATTAATTTCATGTAGGCATCACTTTCATAATCAGTACGGACAGTCAGTTGTTCGTTGATTTCATCGATTTCAGCTTTCATTTTAAAGATTTCGCCAAACGCTTTTGACGCTTCTTCCATTACAGTTGCTCCATCTTTAGTCAATAAATGCTGAGGCAAATAAGCCACAACAGCTTCTTTTGGAACAGAAACACTTCCAGTAGAAGGCTTACCTTCTCCTGCAATAATTTTTAAAAGCGTTGATTTTCCCGCACCATTCTTACCCATAAGGGCTATTTTATCATTTTCATTTATTGCAAAAGACACATCACTAAAAAGCGTTGTTCCACCAAACTGAACTGAAATATCGTTAATTGTAATCATTTAGATTTTTAGATTTTTAGATTTTTAGACTACTAAGATTATTAGATCTCCTAGCAGTTATTTTTTGAAGGTGCAAAGATAGATTAAATAGATAATTAGGCAATTTGTAAATTAGAAAATGTGTCAATTAGATAATGTGAAAATTTTGAAATCCAACTCAATTTATATTTTTTAGGAGCAGAAACATTTAGCATTCTATCAACATTACTCCCGCTATCCGTTTCACACGAGCGATAGCGAACTGACGAAGTAATCTTGCAAACCAAAACACCGGCTTACAAGGATTTCCACTTTTATCGGGGCTAAAAATCAACATTCTGCTTTTTTTTAGATTCTGCATTACATTAAAAACAAAAAAACTCCACAAAGCATTCAGCCTTGTGGAGCATTATCAAATTATCTAATTGACTAATTATCTAATTAATAGTTTCTCCATTTTTTGGTCAACTCAAAAACGTGTTCTAAAATTGCAGCTTCTTTTTCATCAAACTCCACATTTCTGCGACTCATAACTATTTTTGCAGTTTCGAAAGCTTTTTTGGTTACATAAGTTGTAAACCCAGCTGCACCTCCCCAAGAAAAACTAGGAATGAAATTACGAGGAAACCCGCTTCCAAAAATATTAGCACTCACTCCAACTACAGTACCAGTATTAAACATGGTATTTATGCCACATTTACTATGATCTCCCATCATTAATCCACAAAATTGAAGTCCCGTTTTCGCAAAACTTTCTGTTTCATAACTCCACAATTTCACTTGTTCGTAGTTGTTTTTTAAGTTTGAGTTGTTACTATCAGCTCCAATATTACACCACTCCCCTAAAACAGAATCACCTAGATATCCTTCATGTCCTTTATTTGAATTTGCAAAAAGAACCGCATTCTTCACTTCACCACCAATTCGGGAATTAGCCCCAACTGTAGTAGCTCCATAAACTTTGGCCCCCATTTTTACTTGTGCATTTTCGCATAAAGCAAATGGACCACGAACTACGGTACCTTCCATAATTTCGGCATTTTTACCTATATATATTGGTCCTGATGATGCGTTTAAAGTCACAAATTCTAATTTAGCCCCTTCTTCTATAAAAATGTTTTCAGGCGCAATTACATTTACACTTTTAGGTATTGGTTGTGATTTTCTGTCTTCTGTCAAAAAATCAAAATCCTCGCGAATAGCTTCTTCATTTTTAGAAAAGATATCCCAAGTACGTTCTATGGTTATACACTTTTCATTGTATTCAAGAATCTCGTAAGTATCAAAATCTACTGATTCCTGGTCTTCTTGAGTATAGAAAGCAATCACTTCATCTCCCTTAAAAATAGCTTGATTCGGTTTTAAGTCGCTTACCATTTCGGCTAAAACATCATTAGGAAGAAAAGAAGCATTAATCATTACATTATCTTCCAGTTCTACCATTGGGTATTTATCTGATAAATACTCCTCTGTCAAGGTTGTTGTTGTAGAACCCAGACGCATTTCCCATTTTTGACGAATGGTCATAATACCTACTAGAATATCGGCAACTGGTCGGGTAAAAGTAAAGGGTAATAAAGCGTTCCGAGCCGGCCCGTCAAAAAGAATATAGTTCATAAATTGATTTGTAAATTGTTAAAATGTGATTTGGTTATCACGGCAAAGTTACAAATATTTTTACATGTTTATTCAAACGAAACTCCCCATAATACAGGGATTTCCAATGCAAATTCCATAAAAAAAGCCTCGCATTTGCGAGGCTTTACTGTATTTAGAAACAGGTTATAATTATTTAACGTGTTTAGCGTATTTAGTTTTGAATTTATCAATACGTCCTGCAGTATCGATAAGTTTAGATTTACCTGTGTAAAAAGGGTGAGAAGTTCTAGAAATCTCCATTTTTACAACTGGATATTCAACACCTTCGTGAATGATAGTTTCTTTAGTATCAGCAGTAGATTTAGTGATAAAAACATCCTCGTTTGACATGTCTTTAAAAGCAACTAATCTGTAATTTTCTGGGTGTACACCTTTTTTCATCTTGAATCTTTTTTATTTGTTAATTACAACTTGTCTTGAAGCTTTTCTTTCTAACAGAAAAGGTATAAACGCGCTATAATTTTTTGTTTTACAATATTATTTTGAGTCTGCAAATTTACACTTATTTTCCAATATACAAACCTTTACGTAACTTTTTTTATATTATGGTAAAAAACTTTTTTTACACGTCAATATATTGGGAATTGCTATCTTTGTGGATTCTTAAAAAAACAACTACTAATGATAAATGAAATCGTAAAAAGAAACGGGATTACCTATGGAGCAATTACAGGAGTCATATTATGTTTAATTACAGCTTCTATATACGCAACAAATTTAGAATTATTTATTGCTTGGTGGACCACACTTTTAAGCTTTTCTGTAATTATCATTATACCTATTATAGCACTAGTAAAAACAAAAAAAGAGCTGAATGGCATATTTCCTTATAAAGAAGCCTTTACGACCTATTTTATTACGGCTGCAATAGGATTGCTTATCTCTATCGCTTTTAAAATTGTTTTATTTAATTTTATAGATCCATCCGTAAAAGACACTCTACTGGATATGACTGTAAAATATTTGATTAGTACTTCAGAAAAATTTGGAGTAACCAAATCTGCACTAAGCGAAACTATTTCTAAACTTAAGGCCACGGATCCTTTTTCAGTCGTAGAACAATTAAAAGGAGCAATTTTCAACCTCTTTTTTTGCATCATACTAGGCTTGCTAATGGCCGCATTCTTTAAAAGCAAATCTTCATCATCCCAAGAATACAAATAATGAACTTATCCATACTCATACCGCTTCTTAACGAAGAGGAATCACTACAAGAATTGTACACTTGGATCATTTCGGTTATGAAATCGAACAATTACAGCTACGAAATCATTTTTCTGGATGACGGAAGTACAGATGAATCCTGGAATATTATATCAGGATTTGCCTCAGAAAATCCAAATGTAAAAGGAGTTCGTTTTATGAAAAACTTTGGTAAATCCCAAGCTTTGCATGCTGGTTTTGCTAAAGCAAAAGGTGATGTTATTATTACCATGGACGCCGATTTACAAGATAGTCCGGATGAGATCCCGGATTTGTATGAAATGATTACCAAAGAAAAATACGACTTGGTTTCGGGATGGAAAAAGAAACGATACGACTCTGTTGTAGCCAAAAATATTCCGTCAAAACTATTCAATTGGGCAGCCAGAAAAACATCTGGTGTAGAATTGAATGATTTTAATTGCGGATTGAAAGCTTACAAAAATGTAGTGGTAAAGAATATTGAAGTCTCTGGTGAAATGCACCGATATATCCCAGTTTTGGCGAAAAATGCCGGTTTTGGAAAAATTGGTGAAAAAGTAGTACAGCATCAAGCTAGAAAATATGGTGAAACTAAATTTGGAATGGAGCGTTTCATTAATGGTTTCTTAGATTTAATAACGATTTGGTTTCTTTCTAGATTCGGAAAAAGACCAATGCATTTATTTGGCGCCATAGGTTCTTTTATGTTTATTATTGGTTTTTTATTGGCCGGATATATTGGTTTTTCTAAACTATACCATATGTATATGGGAATGCGCTACAATTTAGTAACCAATAATCCTTGGTTTTATATCGCATTGACAACAATGGTTTTAGGTACACAATTGTTTTTGGCAGGATTTCTGGGTGAAATTATTTTAAGAACCAAAAACAACGAAGAACGTTATAAAGTTTCGACTGAAGTGAATTTTTAATTTTCCACTTGTTTTATAAAAGCAATTTACTGAAAATAAAAAATTAAAATAAGTTACAAGAATTAAGTTTCTCATTTTAGCCCTGATAGAAGCGGAAATCCTTTTTTGAATAAATCTATTTTTTCTTGAACAGACAGAGCGACCAACGGAAGCTCCTGACAGTTCTTAGAAAAAAAGATTTAAGAGAAAAAGATTATAGTGGATAGCAGGACGCATGCTGAACGAACTAACGAAGTAAATAGCTCCTAACTAAACTAATTTCTTGTTTTCATAAACATAGATTAACAACATAAACTAAATATAAAATGCACATACCGCAAAACATTTTAGACGCAGTAAACGAATGGTTAACCCCAACATTTGATAATGAAACACAAGTAGCTATTAAGGAATTAATGACTACATCACCAAAAGATTTAGAAGAGAGTTTTTATAAAAATTTAGAGTTCGGTACTGGCGGAATGCGTGGTGTGATGGGAGTTGGAAACAACCGTATCAACAAATATACTTTGGGTAAAAATACTCAAGGGCTTTCTAATTATATGCATACTGTTTTTCCTGGACAGGATTTAAAAGTTGTAATTGCTTATGATTGCCGTCACAATAGTCAATCATTAGCCAAAGTGGTTGCCGATGTTTTCTCTGCCAATGGTATTCAGGTTTATTTATTTTCGGACTTGAGACCTACTCCAGAATTGTCATTTGCACTTAAATATTTAGGTTGTCAATGCGGTATTGTACTAACTGCATCTCACAATCCACCGGAGTATAATGGTTACAAAGTCTATTGGCAAGACGGGGGTCAAATCGTTCCTCCACAAGACGGAGCCATCATTGAAATTATTGAAAAATTAAATTACGATGAAATCAAATTTTCGGCAAATGAAAGTTTGATACAATATATAGATACCGAAGTTGATGAAGCTTTTATAAAATCATCTGTTCAAAATGCAAGTTTCAATACTCCAAAAGAAGCCAAAGACAATTTAAACATTGTTTTTACTTCTTTGCACGGAACTTCTATTATGTCTGTTCCTGCAACTTTAGAAGAAGCAGGTTACAACAATGTAAACATTGTTCCGGAGCAGGCAAAACCAGATGGAAATTTCCCAACTGTAAAATCACCAAATCCTGAAGAACCAGAAGCATTGACAATGGCTCTTGCCCTTGCTGATAAATTGAATGCCGACATTGTTATTGGTACTGATCCGGACTGTGACCGATTAGGCGTTGCTGTTAGAAACAATGAAGGCAAAATGACTTTGCTAAACGGAAATCAAACAATGATTTTGATGACCGCTTTCTTATTAGAGCAATGGAAAAAAGCTGGCAAGATAAACGGAAAACAATTTGTAGGCTCTACTATCGTTTCGACTCCAATGATTATGGAATTAGCAACGGCTTATGATGTAGAATGCAAAGTAGGTTTAACAGGCTTTAAATGGATTGCCAAAATGATTAAAGACTTCCCTGAACTGCAATTTATTGGAGGTGGAGAAGAAAGTTTTGGATACATGGTTGGTGATGCCGTTCGTGATAAAGATGCCGTTGCAGCTACTTTATTAATCTGCGAAATTGCAGCTCAAGCCAAAGCTAAAGGCAATTCTGTTTACAACACCTTACTACAACATTATGTAGATTATGGTTTCTACAAAGAACATTTGGTTTCTCTTACCAAAAAAGGAATGGAAGGATTGGCAGAAATCAACCAGATGATGATTTCCTTACGCGAAAATCCATTGAAAGAAATCGACGGACAAAGAGTGGTTATGGTAGAAGACTATAAATCATCGATCGCCAAAAACTTGTTTACAGATGAAGAGGAAACGATGAGTATACCAAAATCTGACGTATTGATTTATTATACAGAGGATGGATCTAAAATATGCGCCAGACCAAGCGGAACGGAGCCTAAAATTAAATTTTACATCAGTGTAAAAACTGAATTAGATAGCGTTGCCAATTTTACTGAGATTGAACAAGTGCTGAACGAAAAAATTAAAAATATAATTATTGCAATGCAATTGAACTAACCCAGTAAATGGACAAACTCAACACAAATGACACTCCTCAACTATTAAATTCGATTATCGATTTAATAGATCAAACGCGTCATTTTGTTGCCAAAACAGTCAATCAAGAACTGACTTTATTGTACTGGAATATTGGAAAAAGTATCAATGATGAAATTCTAAAAAACGACAGGGCTGATTATGGTAAGAAAGTAATTTTAGGCCTAAGTCAAGAACTACAAAACAGATACGGAACAGGCTTTAGCAAAAGAAACTTACATAGTTTTATAAAACTAAGTACTGTTTTTCAAGACATTACAATTGTGCAGACAGTGTCTGCACAATTGAGTTGGTCTCACTTATATTCAATTATCAATATAGAAAATCAAATAAAACGGGAGTTCTACATTCAAATGACTATTCACGAAAGATGGAGTGTAAGAACTTTACAAGAACGAATAGACAGCATGCTTTTTGAAAGAACAGCTATCAGCAAAAAGCCAGAACAAACTATTGTCAACGAATTAAAAGCATTAGAGACCGAAAAGAAAATAAGCCCAGATTTAGCATTTCGAGATCCTTATTTTCTGGACTTTCTAGGTTTACATGACAGTTATTCTGAAAAAGATTTAGAAAGTTCAATTTTGGCCCAGCTTCAACATTTCATAACTGAGATGGGAAGCGAATTTGCATTTTTAGCCCGTCAGAAAAGAATAACCATTGATAATGAAGATTTTTATATCGATTTACTATTTTACCATAGAGGATTAAAAAGTCTAGTTGCCATAGATTTGAAACTTGGAAAATTCAAAGCGAGCTACAAAGGTCAAATGGAACTATATCTTCGTTGGTTAGAAAAAAACGAACAAAAAGAAGGCGAAAACAAGCCTGTTGGTTTAATTCTTTGTAGCGAAAAATCTCCAGAGCAAATCAATTATTTAATGCTTGATAACCACGAGCACATCAAAGTAGCGGAATACCTGACTCAATTACCAGAAAAAAAATTATTGCTAGAAAAATTAGAAAAAGCTATTGCTATAGCAGAAAACAATAACAGAAAATAAATGAACAATTTTAAAAAAATATTCCCTTTTGTAGTTCCATATAAGAAGTATGCTTATATGAACATATTTTTTAATATTCTATATGCCCTTTTTAGTACGCTATCTTTTGTATCCTTGATTCCGATGATGCAGGTTTTATTTGACCAAACCAAAAGAAACACAACAATGCCAGTTTACAAAGGAATATGGGAACTCAAAAAATATGGTGAAGATTATTTAAGTTATTACATTACCCATACTACCGATACATTTGGCGTAGGGCGAACTCTCACCATAATGGTCGCTATAATCATCTCTATCTTTTTGCTAAAAAATTTATGTGACTATCTGGCGATGTTTTTCATTACCTTCTTACGTAATGGTGTTTTGAGAGATATGCGAAATGCCATGTACAAAAAAACTATTGAATTGCCTCTCGCCTTCTACTCTGAAAAAAGAAAAGGAGATGTTATTGCAAGAATTTCCGGAGATGTTAACGAGGTTCAGACTTCTTTTTTATCTATTCTGGAGCTTATTGTAAAAGAACCTCTAACCATTGTATTTACTTTAATAACAATGGTAACCATCAGTGTACAATTAACACTTTTTGTATTCATTTTTATTCCCGTTTCAGGCTATGTTATTTCCCTTATCGGAAAACAATTAAAAAAGAAATCGACTAGAGCACAAGAAGAGCAAGGAATCTTTTTGTCTACCATTGAAGAAACTTTGGGTGGATTAAAAGTTGTAAAAGGATATAATTCTGAAAATTACTTCAATCGCGTTTTTAAAGAATCGACTCAACGCTTTTTTATATTATCCAATAGCATTGGTAACCGCCAAAATCTAGCTTCTCCAGCCAGTGAGTTTATGGGAATTATGGTTATTGCCATTTTGCTTTGGTATGGTGGGCACATGGTTTTGATAGACAAAACACTAAATGGTGCTTCCTTTATTGCCTACATGGGATTGGCTTATAACATTCTTACTCCTGCAAAATCTATTTCGAAAGCATCATATGCTATCAAAAGAGGTAATGCAGCAGCAGAACGCGTTTTAGAAATTCTGGATCAGGAAAACCCAATTACCAGTAAAATCGACGCTATAGAAAAATCATCTTTCGATTCTCAAATCGCAATAAACAACATCAACTTCAAATATGAAGATGAAACGGTTTTAAAGGATTTTTCTCTTAACATAAAAAAAGGACAGACTGTAGCGCTTGTAGGACAATCAGGAAGCGGAAAAAGTACCATTGCCAATCTACTAACCCGTTTTTATGATGTAAATGAAGGAACCATAGCTATTGATGGTGTTGCCATAAAAGATTTGAATTTGCAATCACTTCGTGGATTAATGGGATTGGTTACACAAGACAGTATTTTATTTAATGATACTATAAAAGCCAATATATCCTTAGGAAAATTAGACGCTACCGATGAAGAAATCATCGAAGCTCTAAAAATAGCGAATGCTTATGAATTTGTAAAAGAATTACCTAAAGGGATTTACACCAACATTGGAGACAGCGGAAACAAACTTTCCGGAGGTCAAAAACAACGATTATCTATTGCCCGTGCCGTGTTGAAAAATCCACCGATCATGATTTTGGATGAAGCAACATCCGCTTTAGACACAGAAAGCGAAAAACTGGTACAAGTGGCTCTAGAAAACATGATGCAAAACAGAACCTCTATTGTAATTGCACACCGCCTTTCAACCATACAAAAAGCAGATTTAATTGTGGTTATGAAAAAAGGAAAAATAGTAGAGCAAGGAAAACACGAAGAGCTTACTGCCATGAATGGTACTTATAACAAATTAGTAACGATGCAAAGTTTTGAATCATAATTTAGATTAGTACCTTTAGATTTCTAATGGTCACTTATTTAAATTAGGACAATGTATCTTAACAATCCCAACATAAAACTTCCACAAGATCCAGAAACCATTGTATGGAAATATCTGGACTTGTCGAAGTTTTTAGATTTATTGCTTTCGCGAAAACTCTTCATGTCGCGATCTGATAAATTTGAAGACCAATATGAAGGAACTTTTAGCGAGCCAACATACGAGGAAATCAAAAAACTTTCTACAAACAATCCTGATTTTTTAAATTACTACAAAACACACCGGGAGAAGGTAGCCATTAGCAGTTGGCACATTAATGAATATGAATCGTTTGCCATGTGGCAGATTTTTACTCAAAACAGCGAAGGATTAGCCATACAATCTACAGTAAAAAGACTTCAAGATGCTTTAGTTCCTGAAAAAAATCACAAACAATATATAGGCGAAGTCAATTATATTGATTACAAAAAAGAATACATCCCATTTGATGATTTGTTTTTCCCATTTCTATTCAAACGCAAAAGCTTTCAATACGAACGCGAAGTACGCATCATTACTGATGTAACAGAAACCACCATCAAACTAAATGATGGTTTAAAAATAAATGTGGATATCAACCAATTGATCGAAAAAATATACATTCACCCAAAATCCGAGAATTGGTATAAAAACCTGGTAATTCAATTGGTAACGCAGCTGGGCTTTGATTTTGAAATTGAAAAATCAGATTTAGAAAGCAATATTTTGATTTAAAATCATATCGGATTGTAATTCTCAATCTTCCACTCTTTTGACGCCAAATCGATGTAATTGTAGTGCACTACATCCTTACTATCAAATTTCCCGTTTTTATTGGTATCATCAACGGTTCTAAAATACAAACGGTTTTTAGATTCTATTAAATTCCAATCAATTAATTCTTGAAGATCTGTAGATATTTTTGTGAATTTATCACCACCTATTTTACTTAGATATAATGCTTTAATATCACTGGTATCAAGCTTTCCGTCTTTATTGGTATCCATATCATACATGGTATAAACCATAATTTGATTTTTGGTTCTATCTGCAACAGTCTTTAGGTAACTTACTGTCTGAATCAAAACAGGTTTATCTGTTAATGCTTTTATGGAATCCGAATCTATTCTTTGGAATTTAATATTTTGTAAATAGCCCGTAATCTCATATTCTGATGTGTTTGATATCGTAAAACTCAAATCATTTACACTCGAAGAACCATATCTGTTTTTTGATCCTTTTTCATAAACATTCAAATCCCCAACTGGATGAATCAAGTAATTGGTTCCCTCCATTTGTATTGGCAAATCGGCTATTTTTATTTGAGTCGAATCGGCTTTGGTAAGCTCTCGTCCAGCTTTTGAAGCATCATAAATCACTTTCGGCTTTTCTGTTTCTTCTTTACAGCTTGCTAAAAGCAAAAGTGAAATCCCTATATAGACAAAATGTGATGTTCTCATAATAATTCTAATATTAAAAAATAAACTCAAATGTAATCATTTTTAAAAATGGAAAGGAAATATACAACAGATTTATTAATTCTGGTGATGCAGTAAAAACAGGTTACAACCGCACATTTAACTTCAGATTAAAAACTCGGGTTGTCATATAATTTGGAATCGCATATTCTGTTTTGGTATACACATCACGAACCCAAGTATTGGTAATGGCATTTTGATTGTTAAAAAGATTAAAAATTTCAAAACCTAAAGTCAACTCCTTGAAATGCTTGAAAAATTTCTTATTAGACATTCCTACCTTTTGATCTATAAAAACTTTTGAAAACCCAACATCAACCCTACGATAATCCTTCAATCTGTTCTGATACAAATACGGATCAGCATAAGCAGGCGAACCTCCTGGTAATCCTGTATTATAAACCATATTAAGATATAACTTTAGACTCGGGATCTTTGGCATATAATCTTGAAACAAAAGTCCAAACTTTAATCTTTGATCCGTTGGTCTGGCAATATATCCTTTGTTATCAATATTCTCTTCTGTCTTTAGATAACCAAAACTAATCCAAGAATCGGTCCCGGGTACAAATTCACCATTAAGCCGAACGTCCAGTCCTTGTGCATACGCAACGGCATTATTATCCGCTGCATAACGTATTCTTACATTATCAACCGTATAAGGATTTACATCCTTCATCTTTTTATAATAGGCTTCGGTAATCAGTTTAAAAGGGCGTTGCCACATTTTGAAACTATAATCGTTCCCCAAAACAATATTTAAAGATTTTTGAGCTTTTGTATCAGGTAGTACTACTCCATCATAATCGCGCAACTCTCTATAAAAAGGTGGCTGGCTATAAATCCCGACAGTAAATCTAAAGAGCATGTCTTTTTTCCAATCTGGTTTTATGGCAAATTGAGCTCTCGGACTAAAAACAGTTTGAATATTACTATTCAAATTACCCCCAGATACTTCCCAACTTTGCATTCTCGCACCCAAATTATACCATATATCGTTTGTCCCTAAATTGTCTTTTCTCCCCCATTGTGCATAGGCTGAAAATCTATCTATATCCGTAAAATTAATTGCACTTACATATTGATATGGTACCAACAAACCTGCATAAGGCTGATAAGGTTCATCCTTTTTAGGCAAAAAAATCGGAGGCCTTACTGAAAACCCAGCAGAATCAATTACTTCCCATTCTGAAACTCGGTCTCGAATTGATTCTTTGGTATATTTTAATCCCCACTCGATCTGATTTTGTTTCCAATTTTTCAAACCTTTTACTTCTAAATTAGCTATCAAAGCATCCAAATCATTTCTGGCGTGATTCAATTGAGATCCAATTCCTCTTGAAAAGGTAATATCACCATAAGTATCAGATCCGATATTAGTATCTACTTCTCCTAAACGATATTGTGCATAAATATCAAAATATTCTTGTTCTATGGTATGATATAGAGACCCAATAAATTTTAATGTAAAAGTATCACTTACTTGATAAGTAGTTTTTAAAGCTCCAAAATAAGTATCGTATTTGTCTTTTTCCTTGCCTTCGTAATAAACAGCAAGAGCCATTGGAGCATCTGCTGTACCAAAATTAGTTTGACGGGTAAGCGGCTGATACAAATACTTATTTTGAGAAATATTCCCTAGAAAACTCCATTGCCATTTAGGTGAAGCCTGATAATTAATATTAGTCTGAATATCGGCAAAAGTAGGTGTATAATTCGTTTGAGTCTCTTGGCTATTAACAAGAAGACTATTGTTTCTATACCGAACTCCCGTAATTGCCGACCACTTTTTATCTTTAGAAACTGCATCAATAGCGAGGCTTCCGCCAAGAAAACTCATTTCTAGGATAGCTCCAAATTGAGTAGGATTTCTATAAGTGATATCTAAAACTGAAGACATTTTATCACCATATTTTGCCTGAAAACCTCCTGCCGAAAATTCTATATTTTGCACCAAATCAGTATTGACAAAACTCAATCCTTCTTGTTGCCCTGAACGAATGAGAAAAGGACGGTACACTTCGACTTCATTAACATAAACCAAATTTTCATCGTAATTCCCACCGCGAACCGAATATTGTGTACTGAGTTCATTATTAGAATTGACTCCTGGCAATGTTTTCAGAACATTCTCAATACCTGCATTGGCACCAGGAATAAAACGAATGTCTTTGGCTTCAAAAGTAATAATCCCCTGAACTGCTTTCTTATTATTACTATTTATAATAACCTCTCCCATTTGTTCCTCTCTATCATTCATATGCATATTAAACACATACACTTCATTTAGTTTTAAAGAAACTTTTAGACTGGTTTTTTTCAAAGAAATATGGGTAAATTCTACCGTGACTATTTGATTGGATGGAATAGCGATTTGATAAAATCCCTTTTCATTTGTTTGGGTTTTATTATTTAGACAAGATACATTCACGCCTTCAATAGGAAGATTCTTTTCATCCAAAACAATACCTTTTACAAAAGCACTTTGGGCAAATGAATTCATTCCCATCCACAAAAAAATAAAACAACACAGAGATTTAAAAATATTCAATTGATTTCGTTTTTACTGTTTTTGATTTCTTTGAAAATGAGTTTCAAAGATAGAAGAATTCCCTACATTATCAACTACAACAACTTTTAATTCATTATCTCCTTCGGTAACAATTCCATCGCTAAAATTATGGGTCAAAAGTCTTGTTTTATTATCATATTCCATCAAGATCCATTTTCCGTTAAGATAACCATTATACGATTTAATTCCAGACAAACTATCTGATATACTTACTTGAAGCAGTTTTTGATTGTCTATTTTTTTCCCCTCAATAGATTTTGCCATCGTAATTACAGGTGCAATAGTATCTAACACCAGTTTATATTGTCCTAAAGTTTTAACTCTGGTCTCATAAACATTATTTTTTTCACGAGTCGTATTGTAACTTATCTTTCCTCCATCTACTCGACCAATGAATACTTTGTCTTTTTGATCTGCTGGATAACTATCGCTTTCCATAGCAATTGTAAAGTTTGTATGCGCCGGAACTGTATCATCATGTACAACCAAAACATTATTTTTTACATCAAAATTTAAATTAAAGTCACCATAGAATGTACCTGCGGGAAAGAAAACACTGCATTTGTCTTTTTCAAAAAGACAATCTTTCGAAGCCTTCACAACATAATTAGAAACAACTGGTTCTTTTTCTATTATAGTCGAAAGCGAATCATACTGCACCGGAATCCCAATTGTTGTTTTATTTCCATAAAAATCTGAAACCTCCAAACTACATACCGAAGTCAAATTAGGAAGTACCGTGATAACACCATTTGTTTCATCGGTTTTTATGATACTCAAATTATAAGGCGGATTCATAAACAACTTTTGAACTCTCTGCTGTGTTTTTTTATAAAGCGAATAATCAATTAACGCATTTACATACCTCATTTCATCAAAAGAATAAGTGTTAAATTGGTATCCGAAAATAGATTTGCCATTGCAAGACAAATTCACATCGAAAACACCATTTTTGTTAAAAGACACATCATCATAATCAAAAGTAGCAATAGCAAAACCAATTTTCCCATTGGCAATAACCTTATCTGCCATATACGTTCCGTCCTTTTGCAGGGATAAATTAACAGGAATAGGTCGTTGTGAATGATTTACTATTGTTTTTGAATCTAATGGATAAGCATATAAATTTGAAACTATTGGCTTCTTAGTATCTTTCATTAAAGCATCAAAACCAAAGAACATCGGGTTGATAATTTTCTCTGTTTTCGTATCCCGAAATTCAAAATGCAAGTGAGGTCCTTCAGAAGCGCCTGTATTTCCGGAAATAGCAATTAATTGTCCTTTTTTGACTGGCATTTCATTGGGTTTAAAATACATTTCAATTTCAAAAGACTGTTCTTTATAATGAGTTTTCTTTATAAAATCCTCAATAGAATCGGTCGCTTTTTGCAAATGCCCGTAAACTGATGTGAATCCATTTGGATGATCAATATAAATGGTTTTCCCATTTCCAAAAGTAGAAATCTTGATTCTTGAAACATATCCATCAGCAACAGCATACACACTTAATCCTTCTTTTTGAAGGGTTTTCATATCAAAGCCTGCATGAAAATGATTGGGTCTCAATTCTCCAAAATTTCCAGACAATTGCAACGGAATATCTAGCGGTGGACAAAAATAGTTTTTAGGATAATCTGTTTGAGCAAAGAGGGTGCTAGAGAGAACTAACAGAAAAAAAGAAAACTTCATATATTGCTATTATTGTTTTTATCGGTCATATGTAATTGCTTCGTCTGTTCGCTATCGTTCGGGTCGCATATCTTCATTGGTTTTTGCGAACAACTTACAATCATGGTCATTTCGTGGAATACATTTTTGCTAAAATAAAAAAAGTAAGTAAGACTTACAAGACAAAACAAGCCAAAATACAACATCTTGATTTACAGTTGATTCATTTTTTTAATGTAAAAAAATCGATAAAATATTGCAATAATAAAAAGGAATACTAACTTTGTAAGATTAAGAAATGAATAGGAATTATAATGAGTGTGATTGCAGAAATAATTGATACTCTTGAAAATAAGATTGATAAGCTTTTTTTTAAAATTAAAAATTTAGAAAAAACCAATCAAGATATAACCGTAGAGTTAAATAGAGCTGCAGTGGTGATACAAAATCAATCAAAAGAAATTGATGATTTAAAAACACAATTAGAGACACTCAAAATAGCCAATGCATTATTAGGCAGTGACGACAACAAAAGAGATACAAAGCTTAAAATAAATTCAATAATTCGTGAAATTGATTACTGTATAGCCCAGCTATCAGATTAGTAAAAAATATGGACGAAAAGCTTAAAATTAAAATATCAATTGCAGACAGAGTTTACCCATTAACGGTGGATTTCTCTCAAGAAGAAGGACTTAGAAGTGCTTCTAGAAAAATTGATGCGATGATTAAGCAATTTGAAGAAAATTATGCCGTTCGAGACAAACAAGATGTATTAGCAATGTGTGCTTTACAATTTGCTTCTCAAGTAGAACAAAAACAGATTGATAATATTATAAATGGTGAAGAAACCGTTGAAAGATTAAACAAAATCAATTTGCTTTTAGACGAATATCTCGACAAATAAACGTTCTTTACACAGACTAAAAACACTGCCTACATTAGTTCACATTTTGGTAAACTCAACACTAACAATTTAGAATGAGCAAATCATCACTACTAAAGCATGCCACGCTTCGACGAGGAAACTTGAACAGTGAGTTAGCTCAAAACTTGTATTTCCGAGTTTATACAAGCAACCTAATGTAGGCTTTTTTTATATATAAATTTTAACAAACATGGACATCTTAACAATAATTATTTCAGGAATTACTGGTATTGCAGTAGGATTTAGTATAGCCAAAGTCATAGAAAAAAGCAATATCTCTAATTTAATTAAAAGCGCCAAAAAAGAAGCGGCTTCAATTCTAAAAGACGCCAATCTTGAGGCAGAAAACATTAAAAAAGACAAAATTCTTCAAGCAAAAGAAAAATTTATCGAACTAAAATCTGAACATGAACAAGTAATTCTAGCAAGAGATAAGAAAGTAGCAGAGGTAGAAAAAAGAGTTCGTGACAAAGAATCTCAAGTTTCAAACGAATTATCAAAAGCCAAAAAGATAAATGACGATTTTGAAGCAAAAAATCTAGAATACACCTCTAAAATAGAGAATTTAGACAAAAAACAATTAGAAGTAGACAAACTTCATAAAAGCCAATTGCAACAATTAGAAGTGATCTCAGGATTATCTGCGGATGAAGCTAAAGAGCAATTAGTTGAAGGCTTAAAAGCTGAAGCAAAGAGCAAAGCAATGTCTCATATTCAAGATACTATTGAAGAAGCTAAATTAACGGCACAACAAGAGGCTAAGAAAATCATCATTAACACCATTCAAAGAGTAGGAACAGAAGAAGCAGTAGAAAATTGCGTATCTGTTTTTAACATTGAATCAGATGATGTAAAAGGTAGAATCATTGGTCGTGAAGGAAGAAACATTAGAGCATTAGAAGCTGCCACAGGAGTAGAAATCATTGTAGATGACACTCCGGAAGCTATTATCCTTTCTTGTTTTGACCCAGTGCGTAGAGAGATTGCTCGTTTGGCATTACACAAATTAGTAACTGACGGACGTATTCACCCAGCACGTATCGAAGAGGTAGTTGCCAAAACAACTAAACAAATTGATGATGAAATCATTGAGGTTGGAAAACGAACTGTTATTGACTTAGGAATTCACGGATTACACCCAGAATTAATAAAAGTAGTAGGTAGAATGAAATACCGTTCTTCTTACGGACAAAATTTATTGCAACACTCTCGTGAAGTTTCTAAACTTTGCGGAATCATGGCTGCTGAATTGGGCTTGAATGTTAAACTTGCCAAAAGAGCAGGATTACTTCACGATATTGGTAAAGTTCCAGATACAGAAAGTGACTTACCACACGCCTTATTAGGAATGCAATGGGCTGAAAAATATGGTGAGAAAGAAGAAGTTTGCAACGCCATTGGAGCTCACCATGACGAGATAGAAATGAAATCATTATTATCTCCAATTATTCAAGTTTGTGATGCTATTTCAGGAGCAAGACCAGGAGCCAGAAGACAAGTATTAGATTCTTACATTCAACGTTTAAAAGATCTTGAAGATGTAGCTTATGGATTTAGTGGTGTAAAAAATGCTTATGCCATTCAAGCTGGTAGAGAACTACGTGTTATTGTAGAAAGCGAAAAAGTATCTGATGATAATGCAGCCACTCTATCTTTCGAAATTTCACAAAAAATTCAAACTGAAATGACTTATCCAGGTCAAGTAAAAGTTACAGTAATTAGAGAAACAAGAGCAGTGAATATTGCTAAATAATTAAGGCTCTCAAAATATCAAAAAGACTTGTTGATTAAAAATCGGCAAGTCTTTTTTTATGCCTTATATTAATCTTGTTCATAGGCCGTACTTAAGCAATATAACCTACCCTACTTAGCCTTTTCTCGGATGAAAGGTATTCATAACTTCGGTTAAATACTTTCGATCCAAATGAACATAGATTTCTGTTGTTGTGATAGACTCATGTCCAAGCATTAATTGTATTGAGCGTAAATCTGCTCCATTCTCTAAAAGATGAGTAGCAAAGGAATGTCTTAATGTATGTGGACCTATGTTTTTATTTAAGTTTATTTTGACTGTTAAGTCTTTAATAATAGTAAAAATCATGGCTCGGGTTAATTGCTTCCCTCTTCTATTTAAAAACAAAGTATCCTCGAACCCTTTTTGAATATTAAGATGCGCTCTATTGTTATTTTTATAAATCTCAATAAATTTTTGAGTCAAATTTCCAACAGGAACAAAGCGCTGCTTATTTCCCTTTCCGGTTACTTTAACGAAGCCTTCTTCAAAAAACAAGTCCGAAATTTTCAAGGAAACCAATTCAGAAACACGAAGCCCGCAACCGTATAAGGTTTCAAGCATCGCACGATTACGTTCTCCTTCATTCGTACTCAAATCAATTGCTGAGATAAGCGAATCTATCTCTTCGATAGCCAATGTATCTGGTAACTTACGTCCGGTTTTTGGAGTTTCAATCAGCTCCATTGGGTTATCGTTCCTAAAATCTTCGAATATTAAATAAGAAAAAAAGCTTTTTAATCCAGAAATTATTCTAGCCTGTGACCTGGGATTTAATTCTTTAGAAACATTGTAAATAAATTGCTGTAACGTTTCTTCACTTATGACTAAAGGTGAAACACGAATCTCATTTTGAGACAAAAACAAGCACAATCGCTCAATATCAAAAGAATAATTATCAATAGTATTTTTTGATAACCCCCTTTCAATTTTGAGATAAGACTGATAACTTTTTAGATACGATTCCCAATTCATAGTAACAAAGTAAAGACTTTTTTAGTCATAAAAAAACCTCCCGAATTGGGAGGCTTCTATAATCATATGAACATTAAAATTTATAGCTACCTGTTACCGACAAAACTCGATTGTCAGCGTGAAAATCTGTTCCAAATCTATTTTGAGCAGCATTATTTAAGCCAAAATTATATCTTAAATCAATACCCCATTTATCTGTAAAATCATATCCTCCTCCTATATTTATACCAAAATCGAAAGTTTTAAATTGATCTGTAACATTTTTTGATTTTGAATTAACATAATCATTACCGCTATCTGTATAGCTAAAATAATTAGATCTGGCTGCTAATAGGAAACCAAATTGAGGCCCTACCTCTAAACTAAACTTTTTCGCCACATAATATTTAGCCATTACTGGCAACAATAAGTAACTTAAATTTAAATTATCTTGCTGATAGGTTTCAACATTTCCAAAATCATAATAGCTTCTATAAGCACTCCCTTGAAAAGAAAAAAGTAATTCAGGTTGAAAAATAAATTCTTTAGAAAGTTTAACTGCTGCAAAACCTCCAAGTACTATACCTGGCTGAATTTGCGATTGCTTAACATAATTTCCCGAAAGAGTAGACAAATTCAAACCTGCTTTTACTCCAAATCTAGCTTCTTGTGCATTTAAAAATCCAAATGCTAATACTACAACTGCTGTCAGAATGTTTTTCTTCATTTTATTCAATTATATTAGTTCAAGACAAATATATCCCAAATTTACGATCTTAAGCAAAAAAACAGAGGATGTTTTTCTTACTTTTTAAAATAGTAAAAAAATTAAAATCAACGTAATTTACAATAAACACATAAAGGGTCAACACACCACAAAAAAGATTGTTTTGAACATAAAAAAAAACCTCCCAAGTTGGGAGGTCTATATAATTTTCTAACTATATCAAACTACCATTTGTATAATAATCCAAATTTTGGTTGAGCGAAAATATTATTAAACAAGTTAACATTTATAACTAGATCACTAGTACTAGCTCCATTTTCAGGATTGGCATTATTATAACTTAAAACTTCAGCCAGAACAAATGTAGCAGCCCATTTTGGAGTAAAGAAATAATTCATCCCTAAATCAATATTAGCTTTGATACCATTATTGGTATTAGTCGTATTATTTAAATACTCTAATTTTGTATGGTTGTAACCTAAACCTGCTTCACCATAAGCCTTGAAATTCCCTAAGCTCAAGAAATAATATCTAGCAAATACTCCTATTCCAAATGAACTAGATTTGTCTAGGTTATTAGTATTTGGTAAATATGACACTGTTGAAACATTAAAATCTCCACCAATAGCCCATTTTTCATCTAAAAAATAACCATATTTAGGAGTTATTGCAAAATAATCGTTACTACTATCACCAGTAGTCAAACTAATCCCTCCTTCAAGCCACATATCCCCTTTAGAAAAGGTCGCTTTTGGAGCACCAGAATCTTGAGCATTTGCAAAATTAAAAGCAAATATTGCTACTAATACTAAAATAATCTTTTTCATAGTGTTTGATTTTTATAATTTTATGTTAACAAATATAACTAAATTTTTAAAAAACATATATAAAAGGAGTACAAATATTATCTTAATGTTTTGACTAATATAATAATAATCATAGATTTAAGACAAAACAGTTTAAAACAACGCATCACACAAGTCGTAATGTTTTTTGACTAAAAATCAGAAAATCATGAACGAAATTTTTTCAATAGAAACAAAAACTTATTTTGTAAAAAACCATTCTTTAAATTGAATTCGTTTGTATATTTTTACAAAAACTAGTTTTATGAAAATAGCCATCCTTAATGGACCAAATTTGAACCTTTTAGGAAAAAGAGAACCTGAAGTTTACGGTACCCAAACTTTTGAAGATTATTTTGAAATTCTAAAGAATAAATTTCCCCAAATAGAATTAACATACTATCAAAGCAATATCGAAGGAGAATTAATTGGCAAAATACAAGAATTGGGGTTCAGTTACGATGGTATTATCCTTAATGCCGGAGCCTACACCCATACTTCAATAGGAATTGGTGATGCTATCAAAGCTGTTACAACTCCAGTAATCGAAGTTCATATTTCGAATACTTATGCCCGGGAAAGTTTTAGGCATCAATCATACATTTCCGGAAATGCAAAAGGTGTAATTCTTGGTTTTGGTTTAAAAAGTTATGATCTGGCTATTCAGTCTTTTATATAACACTTTTTAACATTTTTTTATAAAAAGCCATCTATTTTTACATGTAACAATCTTACAAGAAAGCGTCAAACATAAAAACAATAATTTATGAAAAACGCTTTTTTGTTCCTTTTTTTAGTTACTAACTTTTTTAGTTTTGCCCAAATTAAAGGTAGGATATCAGATGAGAAAGGAAATCCATTGCCTTATGTTACGATATACGAAGAAAACACCTATAACGGAACTACATCAAACGAGCAAGGATATTACGAATTAAACACAAAAAAATTAGGTCAGCACGTAATAGTCTTTCAATTTTTAGGCTTTAAAACTAAAAAGATAACAGCTGATATCTCTTCCTTCCCCTATAATTTAGATGTAAAATTGATTGAAGAAAGTTTTTCTTTAAATGAAGTTGTAATTAATCCAAAAGATAATCCTGCCAATCAAATTATAAGAAACGCTATTGCAAATAAAAAAGCAAATATCGAAAAAACAGCTCGATACAAAGCCGATTTCTATTCCCGCGGTATTTTCCGAATCAAAAATGCTCCCAAAAAAATTCTAGGACAAAAACTGGACATGTTTGATGAAGTTTTGGATTCTACAAGAACTGGCATTCTCTACTTATCGGAAACTGTTTCTAAAATCTCTTTTCAGAAACCAGACAAAATGAAGGAAACTATTATTGCCTCCAAAGTAAGTGGTGATGATAACGGATTCAGTTTTAACAATGCCGCATCAGCTAATTTTGATTTTTATGATAATTATTTACCTTTTGATGTCAATGTAGTTTCACCAATTGCTGACAATGCTTTTAATTACTATAAATACAAACTGGAAGGATCATTTTACAATGAAAACAATCAACAAATCAATAAAATAAAGGTCACCCCAAAAAGAGAGTCAGAACCTGTCATGGAAGGTTATATTTATATCGTTGATGACAGTTGGGCTATTTATGCCGTTGATGTTAACATTAAGGGAGAACAAATGCAAAATCCAGCATTGAACGTTTTGACTCTAAAACAAAACTTCGGTTACAATTCAGCTACTAAAATTTGGGTAAAAAACACTCAAACAATCGATTTCACAGCTGGAATACTAGGCATTAATATTTCAGGAAAGTTTACTTATGTATATTCTAATTTTGAATTCGATCCTCCATTCACAAAAAAAACATTTACAAGAGAAGTATTGACATTTCAAGAAAATGCCAATAAGAAAGAAGATGCTTATTGGAATACTATTAGACCTGTACCATTAACCATTGAAGAAAGCACTGATTATACCAAAAAAGATATTTTGCAGACCAAAAAGAAATCACAGGTATATCTTGATTCTATAGATAAAAAGAATAACAAACTTCATGTTTTTGATATTATTACCGGCTATACCTATAAAAATTCATTCCAAAAATGGTCTGCCGATTATGAAGGCATATTAACAGGAGTTAATTTCAACACCGTACAGGGTTGGAAAATTAGCACTGGATTGTCTTATACAGAAAGCGATCGCGAAAAAGGAAAATACACTCAATTCAGAACTGATTTTGATTATGGTTTTTCCGAAGACAAATTTAGATCAACAGGAAGTTTTATCCATAAATTTAACAATAGCAACAAAAGCGAAATTCAAATCACTGGAGGGAATCGCGTTACCCAGTTTAATGAAGAAAAGCCAATACTGGAGCTATTGAATTCCGTTAGTACTTTATTTTTCAAAGAAAATTTGATGAAGATTTATGAAAATAATTTCATCTCATTTTTATACCAGCGTGAAATTACAAATGGATTTTTCCTAAAGGCTAAAATTGATTATTCAGAAAACAAACCTTTATCAAACACCACAGACCAAACTTTTTTTCAAAAAGAAAAAGACTATACGTCTAACAACCCGTGGGCTCCAAATGACTATATAACGCCAGCTTTTGAAAAATACAATTTGATAAAGGCTAACATGGAGGTAAAAATTAATTTTGATCAAGACTACATTACACGTCCAGACGGAAAATATAATTTTTCAAAAGGCAATTATCCTGTACTCACATTGGGTTTTGAAAAAGGATTTGCCGGAAGCGAGAAAAAATATGAATTTGACCACGCAAAAGCCAAGATCTTCTATAACTCTACGCTAGGAAACAAAGGTGCTTTTTCGCTAAATGCAAAAGCTGGTAAATTGTTTAATGCCAACCAAATATCATTTGTAGACTACAAACATTTCAACGGAAATCAAACTTATATAGGACTTTCCGAAAATTATTTGAATGTATTTAATTTAATGCCTTATTATACCAATAGCACCAATGACAGTTATTTTGAGCTGCATACAGAACACAACGACAAAGGCTATATAATGAATAAAATTCCGCTATTGAATATGCTTAAATCAAACTTAGTTTTAGGTTATCACTTGCTTGCCATACCAAATAGAAGTCCTTATGCAGAATACAGCGTAGGTTTGAACAATCTCGGTTTTGGGAAATTCAAAATATTTCGATTGGATTATGTTCGCTCCTACCAAAATGGATTTCAAAAAGACGGGGTAATTCTTGGATTGAGTTTTTTCAATTAGATGTAAACTTTACCAATAAAAAAACCAATACTTTTTTGAATCGTATTGGTTTTTTTTAGGTTTTGAGTCCATTTAATTAGGCTCGATATGAATTAAGACATGCCCTAATTCTGGTATCTTTTCTCGTAAAGTATCTTTAAGTTTATGGGATAAATCGTGTCCTTCTTTTACTGTTATTTCACCATTTACTCTGGCATGAAGATCTACATGGTATTTCATTCCTGCTTTTCGGATAAAACATTTTTCTGTATCAATAATTCCGTCTACTTGATGAGATACTTGTCTGATTTCCTCAACCAAATCATCGTACAAATGTTCGTCCATTATTTCACCAAGAGCGGGTCTAAAAATGAGGTAGCTATTATATAGAATAAAAGTAGATGCAAATAAAGCTGCCCAATCATCAGCCGCTTCATAGCCTTTCCCTAAAAATAAGGCAATCGAAATCCCTGTAAATGCCGCTACCGAAGTTATAGCATCGCTTCTATGATGCCAAGCATCAGCTTTTAGAGAGGAACTATTGGTTTCTTTACTCCTTCTCATCACCAACCGAAAGGAATATTCTTTCCAGATGATAATAGCACCCAACACAAAAAGTGTCCAAGATTTTGGCAATTCGTGAGGCGTCTGGATGTTTACTATACTTTCATAAGCTATAATTGTAGCCGATGTAATAAGGAATCCAACCACTAAAAAAGTAATTAATGGTTCTGCCCTTCCATGTCCATAAGGATGATTCTCATCTGCTGGTCTATTTGAATATTTTATGCCAAATAAAACCAAAAGTGATGCAAAGATATCTGTTGTAGACTCTATAGCATCTGCAATCAAAGCATATGAATTTCCGAAAAAGCCAGCTAATCCCTTTATAAGAGCCAACGATGTATTACCGATGATACTAAAATAGGTTGCTTTTATAGCTGTTTGTTCATTAGACATATTTCGTTTTTTTATACTAAAAATCGCTTAAACAATTTTATTTTCTCCTGAAAACAATTCATTTAAGCGATTTTTAAATTGATAATTCTTTTTTATTCTCGAACTATTTTGGCTCCAATTGCTCTCAAACGTTCGTCTATACGTTCGTATCCTCGGTCTATTTGCTCGATGTTCTGAATAATACTAGTTCCTTTACCTGAAAGTGCAGCAATCAATAATGATATTCCTGCACGAATATCTGGAGAAGACATTGTCGTTGCTTTAAGCTGTGATTTAAAATCATGACCTATAACAACTGCCCTGTGCGGATCACACAACATGATTTTTGCTCCCATGTCTATCAATTTATCTGTAAAGAACAAACGGCTTTCAAACATTTTTTGGTGAATCAATACATCTCCTTTTGCTTGAGTGGCTACAACCAAAACAATACTCAATAAATCTGGTGTAAATCCTGGCCAAGGTGCATCTGCAACCGTAAGAATAGAACCATCTATATCCGTTTTTACCTCATAACCATTTTTATGCTCAGGAATATATATATCATCCCCTCTTCTTTCTAGTGTGATTCCTAATTTTCTAAAGGTATTTGGAATTACCCCTAGATTATCCCAACTCACATTCTTAATAGTTATTTCGCTTCTTGTCATAGCCGCAAGACCAATCCAAGAACCAATTTCAATCATATCCGGAAGAATTCTATGCTCACATCCTCCTAATTTTTCAACTCCTTCTATAGTTAACAAATTAGATCCTACTCCTGTAATGTTAGCCCCCATAGAGTTCAACATTTTACAAAGTTGTTGCAGATAAGGCTCACATGCAGCATTGTAAACTGTTGTTTTCCCTTTGGCTAAAACGGCAGCCATAACAATATTTGCTGTTCCAGTTACAGATGCTTCATCAAGTAGCATATCAGAACCAACAAGTCCATCTGGAGCTTCTACTCCATAAAAATGATCTTCTCTGTTGTATCTAAATTTAGCACCAAGATTGATGAACCCCTCAAAGTGAGTATCCAATCTTCTTCGTCCTATTTTGTCTCCTCCTGGTTTAGGAATATATCCTTTTCCGAAACGTGCCAAAAGTGGCCCCACAATCATGATTGAACCACGAAGTGATCCTCCTTCTTTCTTGAATGCTTCGGTTTCTAAATAACCCACATTTACCTCATCAGCTTGAAAAGTATAAGATCCTGAACCTATTTTCTCAATCTTAACCCCCAAATTACCCAATAGTGTAATCAATTTATTGATATCAATAATATCAGGAATATTGTTGATTGTTACTTTTTCTGGGGTTAAAAGTACCGCGCACAAAATTTGTAGTGCTTCATTTTTGGCTCCCTGTGGTGTGATCTCCCCTTTTAGGCGAATACCACCCTCGATTTTAAAAATTCCCATGTGTTTATTTTAAGGTTCTAAGACTCTAAGATTCTAAATTCCTAAGGCTCTTGTAAACTTTTCAGCTCGTTCCTTAGCCACTTAGTAGCTTAACTTCTCGTTTTAAATTATTTCTTATTAAACGGTTTTGATTTTCCCGTTTTGTTATTTTTATTGCTTTGAATTTTAGGTTGTCCTGAAGGTGTTATTTTGTTGGAAATCCTTTTATTGGTTCGCAATAAATCGGTAGTGTTTAATAATTCTTCTGAACTCTGAAGTAAATTCAGTTTCCCGTCTGATAACTCATAAAGATGTTCAAAAATCACTTCGTCTTTTACAGTGTCTTTGTTCCAACTTAAATAGGATTTTTTCATATGATTGGCAATAACTTTTACCAACGCATTTTTCATTTCACCTTCTTCCCATTTGTTGGCAACATCAATCATATACTTTATATTATTACCATAATACCTGTACTTTGGAAAGTTTTGAGGGTATTTTAAAGCATCTGGTTTGAGTTGTAAAACTTCGCGAGAAGGTATTGGATATGGAGAATCGGCTACCAACTTGAAATCAGACATGATAAAAAGCTGATCCCATAGTTTATGCTGAAAATCTGGCACGTCCCTAAGATGAGGATTCAAACTTCCCATTACCTGAATAATGTATTTTGCTGTTTTATTACGCTCTACATCATCTTCTATAAGAGTTGCCTGTTCGATCAATTTTTGCAAATGACGACCATATTCAGGAATGATTAAATGTTTTCTTTCAGAATTATATTCTAGATTAAAAACAACATCACTCGCTATTTCTTTTTTATATTTTTCGACCATAATTATAGGGAAACTATACCTTCTATTGTAGAAACTTCTCGGTATTTATCTATTATTTCTTGTGAATCTTTTACCTCTAAATCTATTGATATACTGGTAAATTTTCCTGTTCTAGACTTTGTTGTATTGATTACAGCTCCCATGCAGTTAAATGCTTCTTCAACTTTTTTGATATTCTCGTCGGATGTGGGAACTATAAATTTAAACAAATACTCTGCAGGCCAAGTATTACTTTTATCTAACTCAACCTTCAGTCTTTCGTAAAATTCGTTGGCTTCTTTTTCTTTATCGTTATCCATTGTTAAATTAAAAATAAAAGCAAATATACGGTTTTGATTTTAGATTTTAGATTTTAGATTTCAGAATTGCGCTTAAGAATTTAGGTTTTTTTCAAACCCCCTTATATTCTAACCCATTTTGAATTTAAAAGAGACTTTATCCCAATAAAACACCTCAAAAAAATCAATTCATTTCTCTTTAGCCCTGATGGAAGCGGCATCTCCCGATTTAGAAAAACAAGGCTTTTTGCCGTAGTTTTTGTTAATCGGGAATATAGCGTACAGCAGGAATCATTTCTCCTGAAAAAGAAACAATAATTCGCTCCTAAGCAAACCTCTAAAAATCCTAAACTATTTTTTTCAAATAACGATAACTTTAATTATTTTTGCCGTTTAATTACAGAAAGTGCAGAAAGAAATTATTGTTATCATTGGTGGTCCTGGTACTGGGAAAAGTTCTATTATAAATAGTTTGATTGCAAAAGGCTATTGCTGTTATCCTGAAATTTCTCGGGAAGTAACGCTTGAAGCTCAAAAAAGAGGCATTGAACAATTGTTCCTGGAAGACCCTTTACTGTTTAGCCAAATGCTGCTTGATGGAAGAATTAAGCAATACAATAATGCTCAAAACGAAACACATCCGATGGTTTTTATAGACCGTGGTATTCCTGATGTTGTGGCATACTTGGATTATATTGGAGATCCATATCCCGATCATTTTGACTTGGCTTGCCGCGAAAATAATTACACCAAAATTTTTATTCTTCCTCCTTGGGAAGAGATTTACGAAAGTGATAGCGAACGTTATGAAAATTTTGAACAAGCAACAACCATCTACAAACACCTTATAGAAACCTATCAAAAATATGGTTACAACCTAATTGAAGTACCTAAAGATAGCGTAGATAACAGAATTCTTTATATATTAGATAAAATTTAGTGTTCAGATTGTAGTCTACAAATAGCGGATTACAGTTCCTAGATAGTGTATTTATAAAAACATTAGTCATCTATGAGAGCCAAAATCTGAAATCTAACTACCTGAAACCTGAACTCATGCAAGAAGCATTAGCTATTCTTCAAAAGTATTGGAAACACGATAATTTTAGATCTCTTCAAAACGAAATAATTGATTCTGTTTTAAGCGGTCAGGACACTTTTGCCTTGATGCCAACAGGCGGAGGAAAATCAGTTTGCTTTCAGGTTCCAGCCATGATGAAAGAGGGAATGTGTTTGGTAATCTCGCCTTTGGTAGCGTTGATGAAAGACCAAGTTGCTAATTTGCAAAAAATCAACATCAAAGCAATCGCATTAACAGGCGGAATCAAATCTGACGAAATGATTGATCTGTTAGACAATTGTCAGTTTGGAAATTATAAATTTCTGTACGTATCTCCTGAACGATTACAATCGGATTGGATTATGGATCGAATAAAAAATCTTCCCATAAACCTAATCACTATAGATGAGGCACATTGTGTTTCGCAATGGGGACATGATTTTCGACCTGCTTATTTGAAGATTTCCGCATTAAAAAAACATTTTCCAAAAGTTCCGTTTCTGGCGCTTACCGCAACGGCAACCCCAAAAGTAAAAGAAGATATTATTACTGAATTGGGTTTGCACAACCCGAAGCAATTCGAAAAATCTTTTGCCCGAAAAAACATTGCCTATATGGTTTTTGAAGTCGAAGATAAACTTTTTAGAGTTGAGCAAATCCTTAAAAAAAATCCGCAACCTTCTATAATTTACGTCCGAAACAGAAAATCATGTCTAGATATTTCGAACCAATTACAATCGTTAGGATTTAAAGCCACTTATTATCACGGAGGCCTTTCGTCTAAAGAAAAAGACAAAAACATGCAGTTGTGGATGGAGGAAAAAGCCCAAGCCATAGTGGCTACAAATGCTTTTGGAATGGGAATTGACAAAACCAATGTAAAAACCGTTATTCATATTCAGCTACCAGAAAATATTGAGAATTACTACCAAGAAGCTGGACGCGCCGGTAGAAATGGCAATAAAGCCTTTGCTGTATTATTGACAAGTCCATCTGATATTATTCAGACCGAAAGTCAATTTATAAATATCCTTCCCGACAAAGCTTTTTTGAACACTATGTATGTCAAACTCTGTAATTATTTTCAAATTGCTTATGGAGAAGGGATTAACGAACAGTTTACATTTAACTTACATCATTTTTGTTTAAAGTATGGATTTCCTGCGCTAAAAACCTTTAACGCGATGCGTTTTCTGGACGGACAAGGTGTTATTACCTTATCTCAGGAATTTTCAGAAAAAATAACATTACAATTTATAATTCCATCAAAAGAAGTCATTCGCTACACAAGCCTGAACCCTAATGATGAAGAAATCATTTTGGCCATACTAAGAACCTATCCGGGAATTTATGAAATGCAAACTGCTTTTAACCTTCCGTTAATAGCCAAAAAATCAAATCGTTCTGAAGCCCAAGTACTAGCCGTATTACACAAATTAAAAGACAAAGACATTATTGATTATCACTCAAAGAACAATGATGCTACTTTAATATTTAATGAAATTCGAGAAGACGAAAGAACTATTAGTAAAGTCTCAAAATATTTAGAGAGACAGAATCAGCTCAAAAAAGAGCAACTGCAATCAGTATTACATTATATTAAAGAAACCAATGTTTGCAAAAGCAAAATGATTTTAGATTATTTTGGAGAAAAAGCAACTAACGATTGTGGCATTTGCTCGTATTGTATAACAAAAACAAGCACTCAAAAAGATTACGATACACTTTCTAAAAAAATAATCAAGCTATTACAAACAGAAGATTTAAATTCAAGAGAAATCCAAAATATAATTAAAGATACCTCAGACGATATTATCTTTGTACTACAACAATTACTAGAAAATGGAATCCTAACCATTTTAAAGAATAATAAATACACCTTAAAATCATAATGGAAAAATTAAGAATTATATTCATGGGAACCCCAGAATTTGCTGTTGGAATTCTGAACACCATAATCAAGAACAATTACGAAGTAGTTGGAGTAATTACTGCTGCTGACAAACCTGCAGGTCGTGGACAAAAATTAAAATACTCAGCTGTTAAAGAATACGCCTTAGAAAACAACCTTCCTCTTCTACAACCTACAAATCTAAAAGACGAAAACTTTCTTAAGGAATTAAAATCATTGAATGCCAATTTACAAATTGTTGTGGCGTTTAGAATGCTACCTAAAGTCGTTTGGGAAATGCCTGCGTTAGGCACCTTCAATCTTCACGCTTCACTGCTTCCTAATTATAGAGGTGCCGCTCCTATTAATTGGGCAATTATAAATGGAGAAACAAAAACCGGAGTCACTACCTTTTTTATAGATGACAAAATAGATACTGGAGCCATGATCTTAAGTTCCGAAACTGAAATTTCTGAATCTGAAAATGCAGGGCAGTTACACGATCGCTTAATGCATTTAGGAAGCGGAACCGTTATAGAAACATTACAATTAATAGAAAACGGAAATGTAACCACAACTATTCAGACCGATTCGCCAGAAATCAAAACGGCTTATAAACTAAATAAAGAGAATTGTAAAATCGACTGGGCGAAATCGGCATCAGAAATCAATAACCTTATCCGAGGGCTAAGCCCCTATCCTGCGGCTTGGTGCTTTTTTAGTGACAAGGATGAAGAGTGGAATGTAAAAATATATGAAGCCAAAATCATTTTGGAACAACACGAACATCCTATTGGAAGCTTGCTTTGCACCAAAAAAGAAATGAAAATTGCCGTTACAGGCGGCTACATCCAAATATTGAGTTTACAATTCCCAGGCAAAAAGAAAATGAACACGCATGAATTATTAAATGGTATCGTTTTTTCCGAAAGTGCAAAAGCCTATTAGAATCAATAAAAACGGGAGTTTTATGATTTTTCAAGAAAAAAAACCTTGTTTTATGAACAATGAACCCAAGTTATTAACAAAAAGCACTAAAATCAAGTAAAACCCTTGCAAGAAACATTATTCCTATTAAATTTGTTGTAATAACAATTCTTATTAACCAACAATTAATACCTTATTATTATGAACAAATCAGAATTAATCGACGCTATCGCTGCTGATGCAGGAATCACAAAAGCTGCTGCAAAATTAGCTTTAGAATCATTTTTAGGAAATGTAGGTGAAACTTTGAAAAAAGGCGGAAAAATTTCTTTAGTAGGTTTTGGATCTTGGTCAGTGTCATCTAGAGCTGCAAGAGACGGAAGAAACCCACAAACAGGTAAAACTATCCAAATCGCTGCAAAAAATGTTGTGAAATTCAAAGCTGGTGCAGATTTAGAAGGAGCAGTAAACTAATATAGTTTAACTTATATAATCAAACCTTCCTATGGAAGGTTTTTTTTATACTTTCAACGATTATATTTGGTCTCAACATCGTTTTTTAATTAAATTTAAATAAAAAATATAGCCTTATGATTTCCGAAAAATTAAAAAAAGGGTATTTACTTATCGCAGAACCATCCATAATTGGAGACCTATCTTTTAATAGATCTGTGATACTTTTAGCTGACCACAACGAAGATGGCTCAGTAGGCTTTATCATTAATAAACCTTTGAAATACACCATCAATGATCTTATTCCAGAAATTGATGCTACTTTCAAAATTTATAATGGAGGACCGGTAGAACAAGACAATCTTTACTTCATCCACAACATTCCAGAATTAGTCCCTAATAGTATAGAGATCTCAAATGGAATTTATTGGGGAGGTAATTTTGAATCAATTAAAGAACTCATCAATAACGGTAAAATCAAAAAAGACAACATTCGTTTCTTTTTAGGCTATACTGGTTGGGATGAGCATCAATTAGAAACAGAAATGGAAGCCAATTCGTGGATAATCACCCAAAACAGTTATGAAAACAAAATAATTGGCAAATCAGCAACCCATTTCTGGAAAGAACAAATCATAGAACTTGGAGGAGAATACCTCATCTGGTCAAATGCACCAGAGAATCCATATTTAAATTAAACTACACTATTAAGAAAACTACACTATTAAGTTATTAAGCTCTGCTACTAAAGCTTTGGATAACTCGATCGAAAATGTTTTTTTCCTATATCTTGTAATGGGCTGAATCCCTTTTATCACATTAGTCATAAATAATTCATCTGCTTTTTGAAGATCAAAAGAAGAAATTACTTCTTCCAACACTTCAAGTCCGTCCATTTTTTTAGCAATTTTTAAAATTTGCTTTCTCATAACGCCATTCAAACATCCTTCTGATACTGGAGGAGTAATTAAGACATTTCCTTTTAACATAAAAATATTTCCTTGAAGCACCTCTACAACATTTTTACTGTCGTTTAACAAAATACAGTTATCCAATCCGTTTTCATTAGCGTAAATGCTCCCTGTTACATTTACAAGACGATTTGTTGTTTTTATAGAAGACAACAAATGCTTGGTCACATAAAAATCTTTGTATAAATCAACTTCATATTCTTTTTCATCAACAGAATACGACCCATTCTCAATAGAAATTGCCTGTATTAGAAAAGAAACCGTATTATCTTGAGGTAAATAATACCCTCCTTCATTTCTATAAACAGTTATTCTTGCGCGTGCCGATGATTCTAAGCCATTATTCTTTACTAAAGAAAGAATTTGCTCTTCCATGTACTCCATGGTGAAATTCATTGGAATTTCCATTCTAATCACACGCATTGAAGACATCAACCTAAAATAGTGATCTTCTATAAATAGAATTTTAGAATTTACAATTTTTACCGTCTCAAAAACGGCATCACCGTATAAAAAACCACGATTTTGAACTGCTATATTTGCATCCTGAGGTACTAATGCTCCATTAAAATTTATCATAAAAAAAGCCTGAATTAATTCAGGCGCAAATATAAGTTATAATATACAAATTTACTATACCGAACCAATTACATGTTTCAAGTCTGAAATTTGATTTTCCCATAATTGAGTAGCCTCTTCAATTTCCTCTTTACGAGCAAAATCAACTACCATCAAAGAAACATCTTTGGTAAGTTCATCAACTAAAATATTAAGCTCAAAAAAGTACTCCGTATCTTTATTATTAGCATCAACCCATTTAAATTTTACTTTTTCCCCAGATTTTTTAGATGCAAGCCTCGCTCTTTCCTCGGAGTCGTTCCAAATAAATGTAAAAAACTCACCACGTGAATTAACATTATCAGCAAACCATTCGGATAAACCGGAAGGTGTTGAGATATATTGATACAATAATTGAGGAGAAGAATTTATGGGGAATTCGATTTCGTAACGTATTTTAGAATCCATGAATTTCGTTTATTTTTTGTGAAATATATAGAATATTACGACAAGAAAAAAGCATTTTGAAAAAAAAATTTTTTTTATCATTTTTGCTTGCAAACTCTAATTATTGTTTTATATTTGCACCCGCATTCAGGGACAGAAATTATCCCGAATATGGCGAGGTAGCTCAGTTGGTTAGAGCGCAGGATTCATAACCCTGAGGTCACGGGTTCAACTCCCGTCTTCGCTACAAAAGGCAAAACCCTTAAACAGAAATGTTTAAGGGTTTTTTATTGGAATTATGCTTAGATAAAATCAACTTGAAGTTTATTAAAGGAGAGTTCCGAGGAAGGTTTTTTCACAAATTGAAATACAAATAGTAAACAGGAAGAATATTAAAAATCAAGTTTTTCGCCTTTATCGTTTAAAATTCATCCAATAATTTTATTCCTAAAGCTGATAAAACTGTTAGAACTAAACACTCTTTTTAGAAACCATTCGTTGAATACAAGGATTTTTTTGTATCCTTACACAAAATAATTCTTGAATAAAATGGGAAAACTAGAAAAAACCAAAATAAAAAGTTTTTTATACAAATTCCCAAGATTTACAGAACAAGAAGAATACTATAAAACAGAATTCGATAAAAAGAATGTCAAATACTTAAAAAGAGCAAAGGAACAATATGGATATAGTCAAATTTAAAATCACGCCAAAAACGATAAAAGTAGAAGTTCGTAACTCAAATAATTATGTTTTTAATTTTAATACAGCTTTAGAAATTGAAAAAAAGGACAAAGAGGTTTTACTTAAACTATACAATGCATTAGACCTTCTTTTTAGAAAAGAAAACACTAGCGAGGTAAAAAATTATATTTCGCCCAATCAAACCAATATACTTGACCAAATTGCCGCTGTAGATGACTTAGAAATAAAGTGAATTGAATACGCAAACAAAAACTAGAATCTTTTAGCATATGCACATACTTCATTGCAAAGGCTTCTTGCTTCAAAAATTAAATTTTAAAGATTTAAAATAAAGAATTATATTTGATATTTGATTTTCTTCAAAAAAAATCTTTTTAGGTTTTATATTTATTAAAAAAACAATTTCCATAATGCTTTCACACAAAACCAAATACGCCCTTAAAGCACTCCTCTATTTAGCTCAACAAGATGAGAATCACATTTCAAGAACTATTGAAATTGCAGAAGGCGCTTCTATCCCTAAAAAGTTTTTGGAACAAATACTTTTGGATTTAAAAAGAGGTCATTTTGTAGGCAGCAAACAAGGAAAATACGGCGGTTATTATCTTTTGAAAGACAAAGAAACCATTACTTTGGCTGATATTCACCGATTATTTGACGGTGCAATCGCATTACTTCCATGTGCTTCATTAAATTTTTACGAGCGTTGTTCAGATTGCGTTAGCGAGTCGGAATGCCATCTACGACACGGGTTGGTGGTTATTCGAGACGAAACTTTGAAAGCTATGCAAGGCATTACAATCGCCTCATTGGTAAAAAAATAAAAAAATATTTTTTAAACTTGACTATATTTATAGAATTTATATATATTTGCACCGAATCAAAATAATGATAACCATCAAAATTACCCCTATGCAAACGATTAAAAGCAAAAAAACCAAAGTCAGGAAAAAAAATAAGAAAACAATTCCTTCAAGAATAGAAAAAAACATCACTCAACTGATGTGTATGTGTATGTGCTAGTTTATCAAAAAAAAATTTAAATTTAAACTCTACTAATTACATATAACATACATAATAATGAGAACTATATTTTCAAAATCAATTTTAAGTTTATTACTCCTATTTATTTTTTCAACCTCTTTTGCACAAAGCATTGTAACAGGTATCGTAAAAGACAATCAACAAAATCCTTTAGCCGGTGTTAATATTGTACTGAAAGGAACAAAGTACAATACTATTTCCGATTCAGATGGAAAATTCAGTATTGAAACCAGAGAAAAGCTTCCTTTTTCTTTACTAGTACAATATATTGGCTTTACCTCTAAAGAACTAAAAATAGATCAATTAACTAATGCTCCTCTAGATATAACTCTTATCCCTGAAAGCGAAAATGTTCTAGTCGAGGTTGTGGTTTCTTCCAGACGCCGAATAGAAAAAGTCCAGGATGTTCCAATTGCAGTGTCTGTTGTAACTGGAAAGCAGGCAGAACAAACCGGATCTTTCAATGTAAACCGCATAAAAGAATTGATTCCATCAGTACAGCTTTACTCTTCAAATCCAAGAAATACAGGAATTAACATTCGTGGTCTGGGTTCTCCTTTTGGGCTAACCAATGATGGTATCGATCCAGGTGTTGGTTTCTATGTTGATGGTGTTTATTATGCTCGTCCAGCAGCAACAACCCTAGATTTTATTGATGTGGACCGAATTGAAGTATTGCGCGGACCACAAGGATCTTTATTTGGCAAAAACACGACTGCCGGTGCATTTAACATAACTTCTCGAAAACCAAGTTTTACATCGGGTGCCGATTTTGAAATTAGCTACGGAAATTATGCCTACCTACAAGCCAAAGCCTCTGTTACTGGTGCTTTGAGCAAAAAAATAGCAGGTAGAATCTCATTTTCAGGAACACAACGTGATGGTTTAATCGAAAATATTGCAACAGGAAGACATACAAACACTCTTAATAACCAAGGTTTTAGAGGTCAATTATTATTTACTCCAACAGAAAACACAAACATCACTTTGGCTGCTGACCTTACGACCCAGCATCCAGACGGATATGCACAAGTAGTTGCAGGTGTGGCTCCTACACAAAGACCAGCTTATCGCCAGTTCAACGCCATTATTGCCGATTTGAATTATCAATTACCAAGTCTTAATGCCTTTGACCGCAAAATTGATCACGATACGCCATGGCGCTCAGGACAAGATTTAGGAGGTGTGTCTCTAAACATTGACACTAAAATTGGAGGAGGAACGCTTACCTCAACCACTGCTTGGCGTTTTTGGACTTGGGATCCGTCTAACGACAGGGACTTTACAGGATTGCAAGTACTTGCTAAATCACAGAATCCATCAAGACAAACACAAATCACCCAAGAGCTTCGTTATGCCGGTCAGGTTAGCTCCAATTTGAGTGGTGTTGTAGGCGTATTCTTTATTGACCAAACAGTAAAAACAAACGGAACTGAAGAATCAGGTGATGCTCAATGGAGATTTTCACAAAGCACCACAAGTTCATTATGGAAAACCCCAGGTCTTTTTGAAGGATATGGAATAAAAACCGTTTCCAGCATCAGATCATCCAGTGCAGCAGTTTTTGGTCAATTGGATTGGGCAATAACAGACAAACTTCATGTATTGCCAGGTCTTAGATATAATTTTGACAAAAAAGACGCTAAATATGATCGTAAAACCTATGGAGGACTTCAAACAACTGACCCAGCATTAATTGCTTTAAAAAAATCAGTTTACTCGGATCAAGCTTTTCAATCAGCTACTGATGACACAGACTATTCTGGGAATATAACTGTATCCTATAAAGCTTCGGACAAAATCAATGCTTACGCCACTTATGCAAAAGGATACAAACCAGTTGGTGTTAACGTAGCTGGTCTTCCTACTCTTGCCGGTCAACCAATACTTGAGCTTGCCGTAATTAAACCAGAAGAGGTAAACCATTATGAAGTAGGTGTAAAAACATCTCCTTTTAAAAATTCTATATTGAATTTAACTGCTTTCGATACAGAAATTAAAGACTATCAAACCAATGTTCAAGCAGCTGAATTAGGTGTTAATCGCGGGTATCTTGCCAATGCTGACAAAGTTCGTGTACGAGGTGTAGAAGTAGATGCCAGTGCATCTGTAAACAAAAATTTAAGTTTCAGTGGAGCCTTATCCTATACTGAAGGGATCTATGTAAAATTTACAAATGCTCCATTGCCATTGGAAGAAACTGGAGCACCAGTAGCATTCAAAGATGTTTCGGGTACAGATTTACCGGGTGTGTCTAAATGGGCAGGAACTTTAGGAGGAGAATATTCTAAAAGTGGAAGAATCTTCGGGAATACAGGAAAATTCTTCTTGGCAATAGATTCTTATTCCCGTTCTTCTTTTTCATCAAGTGCATCAGCTTCAAAATATCTAGTGGTTCCTGGTTATTCTATTTTCAATGGACGTCTTGGTTTCCGCGCATCAGAAGGTTTATCGGTTCATATTTGGGGTCGTAACCTTTTAAACAAAAATTACTACGAGCAATTATTGCCTGCTGGAGGAAATGCTGGGCAATACGCCGCAGTACTGGGAGATCAGATCACTTATGGAGTTACTTTAAAATATACACTATAATAATTTTAGAAAATCAAAAAGTTAGCTTGACACAGTAAACAAGTTAACTTTTTGATTCAGTATTTTTTTTCTAACATAAAAACAAAAAAAAAATGAAACTGTACAAAAAAACACTGTTATCATTAACTGTGCTAATAATAGCAAACATAACGCCTAATAAAGTTTCTGCACAAGATATATCAGGCAACATCAGTATTTCCGGAGCTTTTGCCTTATATCCTATTACCGTAAAATGGGCAGAAGAATTCAAAAAAGCACATCCAAAAGTTAAAATTGACATTCAAGCCGGCGGTGCTGGAAAAGGTATAACAGATGTACTGTCTAAAGTAACCGATATTGGACTGGTTTCTCGTGAACTGAATGCAGCAGAATTCAAAAAAGGCGCTTATCCGATTGCTGTTACTAAAGATGCAGTAATTCCAACCATTAGCGCCTCTAACCCTTACAAAAAAGTATTGTACCAAAAAGGGGTAAAAAAAGAAGCTTTCAATAATATTTTCATCACAGGAAAATACAAAACTTGGAACACTTTAGGTTTCAAAAGCGCTGCTCCAATTCATGTCTACACAAGATCCGATGCGGCTGGAGCTGCCGAAACCTGGGCTAGCTATTTTGGCAAAAAGCAAGAAGACTTACAAGGAGTTGCCGTATTTGGAGATCCAGGATTGGCACAGGCTGTTCAGAGAGATCCTTCAGGAATTGGTTTTAACAATATCGTTTATATCTACGACACTAAAACCAATAAACCAACTAATGGGATAGTGGCTGTCCCTATTGACCTCAACAATAATGGCAAACTAGATCCGAATGAAAATTTTTATAGTGACATCGATAAATTAATTGCTGCAATTGCATCTGGCAAATACCCATCACCTCCCGCTCGTGATTTGTATTTTGTAACTACTGGAAAACCAAAAAATGCAGCTGTCAAAGCATTCCTAAAATACATTCTTACGGAGGGTCAAAAATTTGTTTCGGAAGCCGGATACATCAAACTTTCGCAAGAAAAATTGAAAAAAGAATTAGGGAAGATTAAATAATACTTCTAAATCAAAAACATCCACCCCAAGGCAAAATACCAAAATAATAAGCCCCTTAAAAATAATTTTGCCGGGGTGGTCTACTATATCTAAATGAAAAACATAAGATTACTCAAAGATCATCTTATCAGTAAAATATTCTTAGCACTTACCCTCCTATCCATCTCAACAGTGGTATTGATTGCGCTAGGTTTGTTCTACAAGTCAGTGCCTATATTAAACAGCACTTCATTATATAATTTATTATTCTCGTCCGAATGGAAACCTTTCAAAGAAGCCTTCGGATTTTATCCTTTTATTGTTGGCACACTTTGGGTTACCGCAATTGCCATTATTATTGCTTTACCATTATCAATGCTAACTGCTATTTATCTCTCTGAATATGCGCACATTCGCGTTCGAAAGTTGGTTTTGCCGTTAATAGAATTATTGTCGGGAATACCTCCTGTTCTTTATGGTGTTTGGGGAGTTCTGGTCATTATCCCTTTGATACAAGACCAAATAGCGCCACATTTTGTTGAATTCACAACAGGTTATTCTGTATTGGCTGGAGGGATCGTTTTGGCAATTATGATTTTTCCGCTTATAATCAGCATTGTGATTGAAGTCTTTGATAATGTGCCACAAGACTTACGGAATGCCTCTTTGTCATTGGGTGCTACGCAATGGCAAACTACCAAAAAAGTAGTTCTCCGAAAATCAATTGACGGAATTGTTGCTGCTGTAGTTCTCGCAATTTCCAGAGCCTTTGGGGAAACCATTGCTGTTTTGATGGTTTGCGGTAATTTGGCACAAGTTCCACAAAACCTATTTGATTCGGCTTATCCCCTTCCGGCACTTATTGCGAATAATTATGGAGAAATGATGTCTATTCCCATGTATGATTCGGCATTGATGTTTGCAGCTCTGCTCCTATTTGTCATCATCTTTATATTCAATGCGCTCTCGAGAATCATTTTATATAGAATCGAAAAAAGAAACAACTAAACCCAATCAAAATGAGAAAAATAGAAGAAAATATATTCAAAGTTTTGATGATACTAAGTACCGTCATCATCAGCAGTACCTTGTTTATGATAGTGTACACCTTGTTCTCAAAGGGCATTGGTTCATTGAGTTGGGACATGGTTTCTAAAATCCCCGAAGGTGGTTTTTACATTGGTAAAGGAGGCGGTATTCTGAATGCCATTGTAGGTTCTATTTACATCACCATAGGTTCAACTTTATTAGGTCTTTTAATCAGTCTTCCGATTGTTATTTATATTAATGTGTATGCCAAAAGAAATGCAACTTTAGCATCGATTACCCGATTGAGCTACGACATCTTGTTTGGGATTCCATCTATCGTTTACGGTGCTTTTGGATTTGCTATCATGGTTTATATGGGATTGAAAACTTCATTATTGGCAGGAATCATTACTGTAACACTAATGATAATCCCAATATTGGTAAGAGCTATAGACGAAGTCGTTCGCGTCGTACCGGAAGACATGAGCAATGCAGTTTTTTCTTTGGGGGGAACACGCTATGAATCGGCTAAGATCATATTGCGACAATCCATTCCGGGAATTGTAACAGCCATCTTATTGTCATTCGGAAGAGCTATAGGAGATGCCGCCTGTGTGCTGTTTACTGCAGGCTTTACGGATAGCATCCCAACTTCTCTCGATCAACCTGCAGCAACTTTGCCGCTGTCTATATTTTTTCAATTAAGCAGCCCGATTAAAGAAGTTCAAAACCGTGCGTATGCCGCAGCAGTAATCCTTACCATTATCGTTTTAGTCATTAACATTGTGGCAAAAATAGCCAGCAAAAATCTTTCAAAAAATAAAATATGATCATTCAACCACACATAAGTATCCAAAATTTAAATGTTCACATTGGCGAAAACCATATTCTGAAGAACATTAATCTTGACATTCCAGACAAGAAAGTAACCTCCTTAATTGGTCCGTCCGGTTGCGGAAAAACAACTTTACTGAAAACCATGAACCGATTACTCGACCGTCAAAATGATGTGCATGTAGATGGTAAAGTTCTGGTGGATGGTGAAAACATATACGATCCAAAAGCTGAAGTGACACACATCCGAAAAAAGATGGGTTTGCTCTCTCAAAGACCTTTTCCGTTGCCAATGAACATTTATGATAATATTGCTTACGGACAACGCATTCACGGAAATAATAACAAAAAAGAACTGGACGAAATCGTAGAAAAATACCTTCGTGGTGTGAATCTTTGGGACGAAGTAAAGGACCGTCTAAAATCTCCTGCTACCCGACTGTCTATTGGTCAACAACAGCGATTATGCTTAGCAAGAGGACTGGCTATTGAACCGGAAATTATCTTGGGAGACGAACCAACATCTGCCTTAGATCCTATATCGACCCAAGCTATCGAAGAATTATTTATGCAATTGAAAGACAAATACACAATTGTACTTGTTACACATATTTTGCGCCAAGCTAGAAGAGTTTCTGACTATATTGGTTTTGTTTATATGGGAGAGATTATTGAATTTGGTCCTACCGAAGAAGTGCTTTTGAATCCAAAAGAAAAACTAACCAAGGATTATGTAAAAGGCTTTTTGGTCTAAAGCAAAAAATAAATTCTATTTATATGATAGAGTTTATGTACATTTGCCAAAAACAGAAAAAACCCCATGAAAACCATCAGAATCTTTTGTCTTTTATTAGTATGTTTTGTTTCCAGAGCTCAAACTGAAAAAAATATAGATCATCAAAGTCTGCTTTGGATACGCTATTACAACCAATTGACATTAAATCACAAATGGTCGTTACATACTGAATTTGACAATCGGGTTTTTATTCAGCCTTTTGAACAAAATTTATATCTGATTCGTGAACACGGACGCTATAAAATCAATACTAATTTAGACGTAGGAGTCGGTTTTTCATATTTCTCTGTAGCAACACAAAATCCGGATATTACTTATGGTTTTAGAGTACCAGAATACAGAACTCAGCAAGACATCACTTGGAAACAAGAATATGGCAACTTCACAATGAATCAACGCTTTCAAGTAGAAGAACGATTTATTCACAATGCCAATAAAGAAGGATTACAGCCAGGAACTACATTTTCTTGGAGATTTAGATACCGTCTACAAGGTGAATATTCCTGTTGGAAAAAAGAAAGTCAGTATCTAAAAGCTGTTGTTTATGATGAATTAATGATTAATGCCGGAAAAAGCATTGTTAATAACACCTTTGACCAAAATAGAATTTACGCCGCCTTGCAATACGGTGTTAATAAAAACATTGCTTTAGAATTGGGTTATTTAAACAGTTTCCAACAGCGCGCAAGTGGTGTTGATTATTTTGATAGAGATATTATTCGGTTTACCCTTTTTCATAAAATAAAACTAAAAGAAAAGAACAAAACACAAACCAATTAAGATTTTAGGAAGTTCTATTCCTAAGTAAAGTTTGACTTATACCTTTTTGGTTTGTTTAATGAAAAAAATGTCTTTTTAAAACATCAAAAAGCATAACAAATATGAGTACAGAAAAACTTAATTACACCTTAATTGATTTAATAAAATATTTTTTCAAACTAGGCACTACTGGCTTTGGTGGCCCAGTAGCCTTGGTAGGGTATATGCATCGCGACCTTGTTGAGAATAAAAAATGGATTAACGACTCTGATTTTAAAGAGGGATTAGCCCTTTCGCAATTAGCACCCGGTCCATTAGCAGCTCAATTGGGCATTTATATTGGGTTTGTACATTTTGGTGTTTTAGGTGCTACCTTATCCGGATTAGCGTTTGTTTTACCCTCTTTTATAATGGTCGTTTTATTAGGAATCGCCTACCAAGCATACGGCGGTTTGCCATGGATGCAGGCTATTTTCTATGGTATAAGTGCAGCAGTAATTGGTATTATCGTTTTGAGTTCCTACAAGCTTACTGTTAAATCTATTAGTAAATTTGAAATCCCAGCCGTAAAAAACAATTGGCTACTCTGGCTATTTTACATCGCAGCCGTCATTCTTACAGCGGTAACCCAAAAAGAAGAACTACTGTTATTTCTCATTTTAGGTTTCATCTATATGATCGTAAAAGCACCGCCACAATGGATTAAACGTCCTAAAACGGCTTCTTTCTTTTTTCTTTCTACAGCAGGATTCTCAGCTATAGAACTTGACAAATTAGGAGATCTTGCTTGGTTTTTCATCAAAGCCGGAGCCTTTGTTTTTGGTAGCGGATTGGCTATTGTTCCTTTTTTGCATGCTGGAGTTGTCAGCGAACACAGATGGTTAACTGAAAATCAATTCGTAGATGCGGTAGCGGTAGCCATGATTACACCCGGACCCGTTGTTATCACTGTTGGTTTCATTGGCTATTTAGCAGCAGGATTTACCGGAGCAAGTATTGCTGCTCTAGGGGTTTTCCTTCCTTGTTTCTTATTTACTGTTATTCCTGCTCCTTACTTCAAAAAGATATCACAAAACAAAAGCATCAAAGCTTTTGTTGATGGAATAACGGCTGGAGTAATTGGTGCTTTAGTTGGCGCAGTTATAGTAATTGCCACCCGAACCATTGTAGATATACCCACAGCACTTATTGCAACCGGAACGGTTCTAATTTTGATTTATGTCAAAAAACTGCAAGAACCACACATTATTGGTATCGCAGCTCTTTTGGGAGTTTTGCTCAAACTATTATAATTTTAGTTCATTGAGTAAAATCCATTATTTAACCATGGATTAACTAAATTTTATACAATCGTGGCGTATCTTTAATGGATAAAGATATGTTCATGAAAAATTTTGCAATTAAACTAACGTGGTTTACCACTATATATGTTATGGTTTTTGCAATATTATGTCAGACAGAATTACTTCTTTCTATAATAATGAGTATGTACCTTTTTGGAGTGTGTCTAATACTCTTTCTAGTCTACACCGTCTTACATGATGATTACAAGACCTCAAAAACTTTCAAGGATTGGTATGAAGATTTCCCCAATGAAAGTCTAGAAGAATAAGCAATCGAGCTTTCAAAAATAAAATAAAAAAAGTCCCCGTTCAGGGACTTTTTTATTATTTCTCTCTAATATAAATATCGATTGGCACTCCTGCGAAGTCCCAATTTTCTCTAATTTTATTTTCAAGGTAACGTTTGTAAGGCTCTTTTACATATTGTGGCATATTGGCAAAAAACACAAATTGTGGTGTGGCTGTTGGCAACTGCATACAATATTTAATTTTTACATACTTCCCTTTTGTTGCTGGTGGCGGGTATGCTTCGATCACTTTTAGCATAAATTCATTGAATTTTGAAGTAGGAATACGTTGCTGTCTATTTTCATAAACCTGAACAGTCGTTTCCAATGCTTTCAACAAACGTTGTTTCGTTAGAGCCGAAACAAAAAGAATAGGCACATCTGTAAATGGCATTAACTCTTTTTTGATTTTTTCTTCGTAATCACGGGTTGACATGGTATCTTTTTCAACCAAATCCCATTTATTCACTAATATTACAACCCCTTTACGGTTTTTCTCGGCTAACCAAAAAATACTTTGATCCTGACCTTCAAATCCACGAGTGGCATCAATTACCAAGATACAAATATCAGCATGCTCAATTGCACGTACAGAACGCATTACGGAGTAAAATTCTAAATCTTCTTTTACTTTGGCTTTACGACGAATTCCCGCCGTATCTACCAAGTTAAATTCAAAACCAAAACGATCGAATTTGGTATCAATCGCATCACGGGTTGTTCCAGCAATATCAGTCACCATAAAACGTTCTTTACCAATCAATGCATTGATAAAACTCGATTTCCCTGCATTAGGACGCCCCACTACAGCAAAACGAGGCAAAACAACCTCTGCTTTTACAGGTTCCGGTTTCTCAGGGAAAGCATCAATTAAGGCATCCAATAAATCCCCAGTTCCGCTTCCAGAAATACTCGCAAAAGTAAAATATTCTCCTAAACCAAGATTGTAAAACTCTACAGCATCTTTCTCACGCATGGCATTATCTACCTTGTTCACCGCCAATAAAACCGGCTTGGTCACTTTGCGCAACAAACGTGCAACAATATCATCCATTGGAGTAATCCCCTCCTCTACATCTACTACGAATATAATAACATCGGCTTCATCAATAGCCAATTCTACTTGTTTACGGATCTCACCTTCAAAAACATCATCCGATCCACGAACGTATCCACCCGTATCAATCACAGAAAACTCTTTTCCGTTCCACTCGCTTTTACCGTAGTTTCTATCTCTGGTAACTCCAGAAACCGAATCCACAATAGCTTCTCTTCTTTGTATCAGCCTATTAAAAAGGGTTGACTTCCCTACATTAGGTCTTCCTACTATCGCAACTATATTGTTCATAATCTAAATTCAAATATTTACTTCGTCCGTACAACCGCTTCGCAGTTTCGGGCTGCAAAGGTAGTGTATAAAACCATGATTATCAATTTTTTTGGTATATTCGCTATACCTTATTTACTTAATCCCTTCATTTCTAATTTTATGGACACCAATAATGAGATCCGTTTGCGCTTGCGATTCTACAAAGAAGTCAATGAAAACATAGATTCCCTGCGTCAAAAATTCATTCAATTTACCACTACCAATTCACCGGATTTCTTTCTAAAAATAAAAGAATACCACATTTGGATTAATATAAAAGGCTCAAAAAAAGCCTATTGGTCTCCTCATTTACACATTGAAATGGAATCAAAAGGTGATAATCAAACCCACATTCGAGGACTATTTGGACCCGATCCCAATTTATGGACATTTTTCATGTTCCTGCATTTTATGATTGCTGGAACATTCATCATTTTTTGCGGCATCGCCTACTCCCATTACGTTCTAAAAGCATCCACAACAACCGATTTCATTGTTATGTCCCTCATGGTTTTTGCTTGGTTTTTACTCTACGTAATCGCCAAACAAATCCGAAGCAATGGCAAAAAACAAATGAATGATATCGAAAAAGTGTTTCTGGAAATCATAGAATCACAACTTGTCAGTTATTAGTTGTTGGTCATTAACTAATAATCTAAAAATAATTAGGACAAATTTTTAATTTTCATACTCAAGGCTAATTACGAGTGTATAACAAATTACATTTTAGTGTGTTTTTTAAAAATCTGCGAAAATCTGCGTGAAAAAATGGCACGCAGATTTTCGCAGACTTTCGCAGATAAAAAGGAGATTGTTTCGCAAGTTCACTTTCGATCGTATTCTCCTCAGTCAGAAAAACAATATTAAGTACTTTAGCTAAACTAATTTGCAAAAAAAATCAGCATTAGAACAAAATCCAATGCTGATTTAAAATTTTAATAAATCATCCTTTCACACATAACTTATAACTCATAACTTATAACTCATAACTTATAATTAAAAGGACTACTGATTATATCCAAAACGCTTAAGCATATTCGCGTTGCTTCTCCAGTTTTTATTTACTTTCACATACAATTCGATATGGATTTGTTTCCCAAAGAATTTTTCTAAATCTACACGGGCATCCATTCCAACTTTTTTCAAAGCAGCTCCTTTATGACCAATGATGATTCCTTTTTGGGTATCGCGTTCTACCATAATCAAAGAACGAATGCGGATGATATTCTCATCCTCCAGAAATTCTTCGGTTACTATTTCAACAGCGTACGGGATTTCTTTACTGTAATTCAATAATATTTTTTCGCGGATAGTTTCGTTTACAAAGAAACGTTCCGGCTTATCTGTCAACTGATCTTTAGGATAATATGCTGGAGATTCCGGTAATAACGAAATGATTCTTTGAAAAACTTCCGGCACATTAAAATTCTGCAAGGCAGATATTGGATAAATCTCCGCATTAGGAACTTTAGCAGTCCAAAAAGCCACTTGGGATTCCAACTGTTCTTGGTTAGAATTATCGATTTTATTCAACAACAACAAAACCGGGATTTTCGAATGAATGATTTTATTAAAAAAAGCTTCGTCTTTCAGTTCCTGCTCACCAATCTCTACCATATAGATTAAAACATCGGCATCTTCAAAAGCTGATTTTACGAAGTTCATCATCGATTCCTGCATTTCATAGGCCGGTTTGATGATTCCAGGTGTGTCTGACAAGATCATTTGAAAATCTTCTCCGTTTACAATCCCAAGAATCCTATGACGTGTTGTTTGTGCTTTAGACGTAATAATTGATAACCTTTCACCAACAAAGGCGTTCATTAACGTTGATTTTCCAACGTTTGGGTTTCCTATGATGTTTACAAAACCTGCTTTATGTGACATTTTTTCTATAATTTATGCTGCAAAGGTAGTCATATCAAGCCAATAGACGAAATAAAACATTTTTTTTAATTTTTTGTCGAAAGTGTCGTTTTTAGTCGTATCTTTGCAACCGAAACATCGCGGGATAGAGCAGTAGGCAGCTCGTCGGGCTCATAACCCGAAGGTCACAGGTTCGAGTCCTGTTCCCGCTACTAAGGTAGCCTTATTGAGATTACAAAACGCACATCGCGGGATAGAGCAGTAGGCAGCTCGTCGGGCTCATAACCCGAAGGTCACAGGTTCGAGTCCTGTTCCCGCTACTAAGAAAGCTTCAGAGAAATCTGAAGCTTTTTTTATGCATAAACTTTACAAAATAAAACAGCACAAAGTCGATGACATTTGCACAGTTTTCCATAATAACTCTTAGAAGAGCGGGCTTTCAGAGGGGAAATTTTTAATAAGCTACAAATGTAAATTAGAATTACTAATGTTTAAATTTAGTACTTGTGTCCCCATTTTACAAAACCCTTGTTAGTGGTTCGTTGCTTTTTGTTTCCCTATCATACTTGTCTGTATAATGCAGGACGTGAAAGCGCTATAAGCAATAGTATTTCAATTATTATCATCAAAATTGGTCTATGCCACGAAACTGTTATCCAAAGACTAGTCTGCTGTTGAAAGTCAATATTGTCTGTCATATTTTTAAATATTTCCAATTTTTTCGCAAAGAATATGCTTATTACTGTGATATACATATAGCAGATGAATGCCGATAGGACTAATTTTTTTCGAGTTGGAATTTTCCAGTTAAAAATTAATGATAACACGATTGTAAATAAGATCAAAAGATGAACGGGTATCCAAAATTTTATGGCTTGCCCCAAGTTGTTATTACTTCTGGTTATCATTGTTGACGGACTTTTTAGCATTTCTGGAATGCCAAATAAATGTTCGTAAAGCCCTGCTGATGCACTTATACTTAAAAAGATAATACAGGCAATTAAAATCGGGTTTGTCAATTTCGTTTTCATACTATTTTGTGTTTGATAATTTATTGATTAAAGATTTTACTATTGCTTTTTGCCCGTCAATAGTAAGGTGTATACCATCATACTGAACGAATTCAGGATTTACAGGATTTCCAAATTCTTCTGTTAAATCAATTACAGGTTCTGGTTGGGCTTTCAAATATTTACTAATTTCATTTAAATCGGAATTTTTTAAACTCAATTGTTGCATTTTGAATGGCTGAAAATTTTCTGCTTTTTTCTCGTCAATTGATGCTGGTGTCAACCAAACAATATTTGCTTTTGTGTCTTTATTAATTATTTCTTTTATAGCATTTAGGTTTGCAATCGTCTCTGTTAAAGAAACGGATGTTTTTTGGTTTCCATAACGGATACAATCATTTGCGCCCAAATGACAAATTACCCAATCGGGACTTAATTTTACTTGTGCTGTTATTTTGCGAAGTGCTTCTGTTGTAGTTTGTCCTGAAATCGCAGCATTAATTATGCGAATATGGTCTTGTGGTCGTCTTTGATTTAAAAGGTATTGCAAAATATAAACCCAGGAGTTTAAAGCATCTGCTGTACTTTCGCCAATTACTAAAACAGTCTGATTTTTCTTAAAAGGGAGTTTATCAATTTTAAATGTAAAGTCTGAATTTGTCAAAAGTTCTGATGCTGTATTTTGGGCCTGGTCATCATAAACTTTTTTAGCTAATTGATATTCTTCTGTTGACATACCGTATAGCTGTGCAATTTGCTCATCATTTAGGTTTGGTAAAAAGTTCAAGAACTTTTCTGGGTGCATATGAAGCAATATTTTGTCTGCGTATGCTACTTTTTTTGTTTCCATTTTATTAGTTGTTTTTTGTTGTGCGTTTACGTTTCCTATACTATTTAAAAAGAGTAGCGTCAGAAATACTTTGTTGATCGTTTTCATCATAATTAAGTAATTTTAGTTTGTAAATAATTTTAGTTTGTATTGCAGACTAAAAAAGCAAAAAAATTAGAGATGCAAATATTTTTTTATTGTTTCTACATAATTTTCAAAGGCATTTTTCCCTGTTTTTGTTAGTTTACAAATTGTTTGCGGATAGTTTCCTTTAAATGTTTTTTCTACTTCAATATATTTTGCTTCATTTAGTTTCTTTATCTGATGGCTTAAATTGCCTTGTGTTGTTTTGGTTATCTCTTGCAGATAACCAAAATCAGCTTGTTTCATTTTTACAAGAGCTGAAACAATAGCCAAACGTACAGGTGCATTCAAAACAGGGTCTAGTTCCTCAAAAGTCTCCGCCATTCGATTATGATTTTGAATTTTTAAGTATGTATCCCGGAATTAAATAACCTACAATAATTGCAAAACCGTGAAGCAAAACTTTGAATTCGTCTGTAATAAAAACACAACAAATAGATGCAATAAGAAAACAAACACCACCAAACATCAACGGTTTAAATTTCATTGCCATTCCCGAAACTGTTGTGCCAATTGCGGCTAATATCAATGTATAAGTAAAGGGTTCAATTTTTTGATATACACTTACAAATACTATGGTAATAAATCCAAAAGCCAAAGCCATCCAAAGTTTTTTAAGGAAAAAATTCAAATGAGTTTCTGATGTTTTATTTCGGTTGTAATTAATTGTTACTATCAACGCAATAGCAACCAAAATAGGGAACGGTAAAAAGTAGTATTTAAAATCAGTTTTCGTTTGAATCAAAAATTGAAGAATACTTGCCGCAGCCAAAGTCCAACCCCAAAGCAAAAATATAAAGCTATGTGACTTGATGTTTTCTTTGGTTTGATTAATTACTTCTGTAATAAGTTTCAAACTCTGTTGTGGTGTCAATTTGATTTCTTTTTCCATAAAGAAGATATTAATTTACTCTGTAAATGTAAAGTAGTTTGCAATACAAACCAAATTTTATGACAAAATTTTTAGCTCCTTTGCATGTGTATTTTGGAGTGTAGCTCTACAATAACCGCTAACTTGTATATATTTCTGAGAAATGTCAGTGTTTATTTGTTTTCAAAAACAGAATTTTTATTTCATAATTCATCAAATGGTCTTTTATTTGTTGAATACCTTTAACTAACAAGGGTGCAAATTTCGGTGGTTTTGCTGCTTTCATTACCAAATGAAAATCTATCATCAATCTCTATTTAAGTATAGAGACAAAAGCAGAGGAAAAAATTAAGCAACATTTGGGTAATTCGTGAACTTATCAAATTCTTTCAATAGCTTCAAATAGCACAGCAAAGTGTCTAATTTTTTTTCAAACATATTATCGTGACCTTTCACAATTAAAATTAAAATGCTCATTTTATAACACTATAATAATCCTCAATAAACTGGTTAGATATTTGAATGCTTCCCACTACTAAGACAAAAAGCTTCAGAGAAATCTGGAGCTTTTCTTAGTTTTACTCTACTCCCCTATTTCTTGCTCACTTCAAAATTTATATAAACAAAAATTACTATAATGTTGCAGTCCCATTTTGAATACGCAAATAAACTCCACACTAATATTAAGATTCTCCGGAGAATATAATAGTTATATATTCGCAGAGAAAATTGTAATAAAAGTCAATATGAAAAAGGAGGAGTCTATCAAAGAATATTACTTTAGAATCAATAAAAGCATTGATTATATTAAAGAAAATCTTAATGAAGAACTTTCTTTAGAAAAAATGGCTTCTCTTTCCAGCTTCTCTAAATTTCATTACCATAGAATTTTTAAATCTGTGACTGGAATAACCTTAAATGAGTTTATTAAGAATGCTAAAATTGAAAAAGCTCTTTTTTTCTTAATGAATAATCCATCAAAAACCATTAATGAAATTTCTATTGATTGTGGTTTTCTAAGTATTTCATCTTTTTCAAGAAGTTTCCGCGAGGCTAAAGGTGTAACACCTACAGAATGGCGCAAGTCATTTGAAAGTAGCAATATTGGAATAACGGATAGCAATATTGGACAAATGCAGGACAAAATCCAAGACTACCTTGCACTCAAATTAAATAATTTAAAAAATAGTAAAATGAGTGAAACAATGAAACTTGATTTTGAAATCAAAAAACTTGAAGAGTTTAATGTTATCTATATTCGAAATCTCAATATTCACAGACATGATAGTGAAACATTTGGTAAGATGTTCGAAAAGCTATTTAGTTGGGCGGCTCCACGAAATTTAATTAATTTCCCCGAAACCAAAGCGCTAACGGTTTATAGAAGCAATGCCAATATATCTGGAATGCTTCAAGCTGATGCTTGTTTGTCTGTCCCTGATAAAATAGTTGGAGAAGGATTGATAGGTAATACAACAATAAGCGGAGGATTGTATGCTATTTTCCATAAAGAAGCACCTATGTCTGAATGCTTTAAAACATGGAACTACATTTATGAGATTTGGTTTGAAGAAAACGGATACCAACCTGATAACCGAAATTTCTTTTTAAGTCATTTAAATGATCCTAAATCACATCCAGAAAATCTTCATATTATTGATATTTATATACCTATTAAATTGCTTTAATAATTCTGGCAAGTATAGAAATATACTAGAACATCTAATAATTAACCAAATATAAGATTGATGAAACTATCGTTTATAATCTTTTTCCCATTTACAAAAATTGGCTTTGTTGTAAAATTGAGTTATAAGTAGTTTGTTTTTTTAATAAAAAAGACTGTCTGAAAATATTGTACAGCCCCGAATAGTGTCTAACTTTTTGGGCTGTACAGTTAACGACAGTTTTTTTGTTTTTTATATTACCTCAAAGTAGGAGGCTTTGCGGAGCGAGTGTAATTTATATTTTGTTTCTAATTCCCATCAGAGTTATACCATTAAGATAAGGGATTATCATATCCATAAAAAAAATGATACTTAAAGAAAAGACGTTTTTCATAAATGGCTTTTAATTTTTCCAACACATCTTTTCTCTGTGAAATGATTTTTTTATACTCTTCATTATCAATACCTAGTAAGTTATTTTCTGTAAATATAGGGTTTGATATAATACCTATAATTCTATCTATTGTTTTTGTAAAAAAATAATCAATTTCACTCGGAATTTCATTTTCATTTTTGCACTGTTCAAAAAATGATGTCAAAATATTAAATAGTTTTTTGAAACTTTCTTCATTCCATTCTGCATTCATTCTTAAACAAAATTCTAATTCAATATCACTATCATTATACTCTAAATATTCATTTAAATAATCTACAGACATAGTTTATATTTTTTAACAATTACATTTTTATCAATCTCTCCTTCAACTATAAAGTTTACTAACATTTTTTTTATCATTTTTCAAAACATATCGACAACTCTTTTATCACCAAGATCACTCTTAATTTGTGTTGCTAATTGTGGTATTATTCTAATTCTTTAAAAAGATCATTCCATAGCTCATATCCTCATTACTATTTAGATTTTTTCTAGTTCAGAGAATAATGTATCCGCTGATTCTTTTATACCTTCTCTAAAACTTGCAGGTATTTTTTTCCCACATCTTTCAAACCAAGAATTGAAAGTTTCTTTTATTTGACTTCTATTCAATTTTGCCACTCTTCTATTTGCCATTTCAGGATATTTTTTACTTAAATATACAAAGATGTCAATATGCACCAATAAAGGCTGACTGGCTTCATCCGATGTTCTAAGCCATTCCTCAACTTCTAAAATCTGTTCTATTGCTGTATTAAAATAAAGTGCTGGCTCTAAATCCGCCATTTGATTTCCTTCTGGTGCTGTATTGTAAATTTTCATTTTTTATTATCTAATATGAGTCTGTTTCTATATCTTCATACTGTCCTAATTGTCTAAAGAAAAACCAGACGTTTGCACCAGTATGGGATAATTTAGTTTATTTCTTAACGTCCGAAGAACTGACCCGACTTCGATCTAAACTCAGGGTCCTTCCTTTCTTTCTGTTTTACTTTTAGAAAATCAAAAGCTTTATCATATATACTTTTATTGCATTCAAGTGCAAGTATTTCTTGATTATTGCTAATTTTAAAAATAATCAATTTATTATTCATGTATTTAAAAGATACGGTTTCAATCTTTGATGTACCTTTTCCGAACTTTCTCCAACCACAAGAAAATTGAAATGTAACACGCTCTCGTGAGATATTTATGAAACCACATTTATTGGATTTTAATTGAATATTTAAAATACAAGAATCTTGGATTTCTTCACAAGAAGCTATAATCGGTTTAGAGAATATTGAAAACATAAATAATAAGTTTATCTTGATTTTAAAACGTGAAAACACACAAAATTTATCTATACATCTTTCTGTTCAAAAAAGTTAATTTTTCGTCTGAATTATCTAATTTTTCCGACAGTTGTAATTGTGAATTAATTTCTTTTAAATAAATAGGATTTGCATTACTTGTAGTAATAGAAATCCCTTCAATTTCATAATCAATATAATTTAATGAATGTTCATAGCAATTATAAATCACTTCCCCGTTTTCTTTAAGATTTGAAAGAATACTTTCATAAGCAATAAAAATTTCATACAATGCTTTTTCTTCTAATTCATCTTCATTCAAATTTTCTAAATCCTCCTCAGAATTATATAATACTAAATCTATTATATCATTGCTTAATAAATCATTTATGCTAATCTCTTTATCATTTAGTTTCCATAATAATTCATTAACTTTCTTTAAGTTAAATAACAACTCATTATTTAAATCCTTTATTTTCTCAAATAAGAACTCAACACACCATAAATCCCAAAACAATAATTTATCATTATGAAGATTTTCAGTTTTCGCATCTATTAAATCAATAAAATCAATATGTTTCATATGTATATCTTTATAGCCTTAACTATATCACTCCTATAATTTTTTATTAGTCTGCCAATATAATCATTTATAATACTATACTTACTATTTCTAACAATTTTAGCACTTAGTACAAAACTTTCTTCCTGATAAACCCAATCACCTTTGCCTATTACGAGATCAAGTATATCCTTATATGACATATTTCATTCATGAATTTAAACGCTAATGCAATGATGTATTTTTAGTTAAGCTTTTTGTGATTTAGACTTAAAAATAAAAAGACTGTCTGAAAATATTTCCAGACAGTCTTTTAGTAATCATTAAGTTAGTTACTAATCTAATTCTGCTCTTGAGAACAAATCCTGTATTAGATTTTCATTCTCACAGGCTTCTTTAAACGAAATAATGAAAGTTTTCAAAGCCTCCGCATCAGAAGAATAGGCGCAGAACATACTACCTTCCGGGTCAAATCTAACTATATCTATAAGTTCAGGTTTTTGTTCCTCTAAAAAAACATGTGCCAAGGAAGCCCAATCGTAACCGTTGCCTTCAAAACCTTCCTCTTCCCTTGCCAGGAAAATTTCAGTCTTATATTCTCCTACATATAAGCATACCGAAACACTTTTCTCATGTTCTGTCCAAAAAAATGGATTAATTACTGTTTCTAAATCATTAATGTCCATATTGTTCTAATTCTTTAAAAGATCATTACATGGCTTATATCCCCACTGAATATTTAAATTTTTTCTAGTTCAGAGAATAATGTATCCGCTGATTCTTTTATACCTTCTCTAAAACTTACAGGTATTTTTTTTCCACATCTTTCAAACCAAGAATTGAAAGTTTCTTTTATTTGATTTCTATTTAATTCTTCTACTCTCCAATTTGCCATTTCAGGATATCTTTTGCTTAAATATACAAAAGCATCAACATGAACCAACAAAGGCTGACAAGCTTCTTCTGAAGTTCTAAGCCACTCTTCGGCTTTTTGAATTTGTTGTATAGCTAAATTAAAATAACGTGCTGACTCTAAATCAGCCATTTGATTTCCTTCTGGTGCTGTACTGTAAATTTTCATTTTTTATTATTTTTATTTACTTAGTTAGTATATTTAAATTTCAATCCTTCAACTTTTCTTGGAGAATCTGTGCTATAGGGTTCTACAATATTACCTTAATTTATATCCTTTTTTGCAAACTTAGAGAAGACTTCATCATTTAATAATGAATTTAAAATTTTTGATTTATCTGTTTGGTTTGTAATTTTTAAGATTGCAGAATATGCATTATGCCTTATATCTATATCTTCTTCTTTAGACAATACTATTTTATTAATGTAATTTTTAATCTCAATACTATCATTAATTAAATTTCTTGAAGCAATAAATGCATAGTTTTTCACATCATAATCATTCTCATTTTTTAATAAATTAATGACGATATCACATAGTTCCTCTACAACTATTTTAGGAATGTCTGCTATTTCTATAATTTTAAGGGCTTCTATTCTAGCCAAATCGTATTCTTTTTCATCTTCTATCACTTCTAAGATTAAGTCCCATTTATCATCAAAATCATCAAAATTCAGGCTATTTATTAATTCTACTTTGTTATCATCATCTTGAGTTTTATATATCTCTTTTATTTTCATAATTAATATTTTTAATTAAAACACTTCTAGTTTCCATTCTATTTTTGTCACATCATCTGCCATTTCGGATTTGCTATCGACAAGGATTTAACCATTACGGTAATAAAAGATATCCTTATTATTAGACCAGCGAAAAAGTCTAAAACTTATTGAACAATAGATAATTTAGTATTCACAACAAACCCCACTCATTTCAGCGGGGTTTATTTTTTTTATAATCTTGTTGTTACAAGTCAAAAAGCTTCTCTTAGCATTTTAGCTAAGAATATTGCCAAAAACCTGCTATTATTTCACCTGTTACATTGTGCTTATACAAATATAATGCTCCATACATAAAAACATAATCCATACCATCATAATATCCTTCTTCTTCTATTTGTAAAAAAAATGAATAATTATCTTTCTCTAATTTTTCATAAAAATAACTTTTAGGCTGAATCAAACGTGGCTCTCCACCAACTTTTATAAATAAGAATTCGCTTAAATTGTCTGTAGCATAATTACTTATCGAGAAAATTCCAAGATCAGAGATCACCTTATCTTCCCTGTCTCCAATTTCGGAATATTCATGCTCTATCACTTTTACAGATATGTCAGGATAAATATTATTTTCTAAAAGGACATCAAGATTATTATGTATCACTATTGAGAGCATTTTATCTTGCTTCTCTGGATGATTAATAACTGCATAAAAATTATAATCTTTCGGAATATCATTTTCAATAACTTTAGGAGGTTTTCCTCCTATTCTGGCTTCTAAAGTCTTGTCATAGATCAAACAAGTAGCATACAATTCGTTCATTCTTTTTTAATTTTAGTGACATATATAACCTTGTTTCTTTGCAAAATCAATTGCATCTTCTCTAAGTTTATTTGTTAATTCTGTAGCATATCTTTTTGCATTTAAAGGCTCCCAATCTCTACTAAATAACCCTTCATATATACCACGTCTTGTCAATGCAGCATTTCTATTTATATTTTGCAAAGCTGATTGTCCTTTTAACTTAGTTCCCCTCATTTTGTACTAAGTTTGTCATAGACCATATTATCCTCATCAACGATGAGTTTTGATCTATCTCTCTAGATCATATTTCCATTCATGAATAAGAACGTTACCATCCCAAACATAGCGATTTATTTCTTTGTATTTATCATAAACATAGTACAAATACTATTTTTTATGACTCTAAAACACAAGACTGATACTTTTTATGTTGATTTTAAAGTGTTTTTAAATTAAAAAAAGCAGGGGAATATTGCCCTGCTTTTTTAAAAATATTCAGAAGTAAAAAACTACGAACAGCTGATTATACTGCTATTCCAACTTTTTCAAACCTAAGCCCTTTAATGTCATTATCATTCATAAAATTAACAAATTCATTTGTACAAAAGTAAGACGATGTTAATTTATCATCTCTAAAAACAATACTGTTTAAAATGTTGTCTTTTTTGAACAAAATATTATTTTCTCTTATCATTGACATAATTTCACTATTAGATTTATTGTCCTTATTTATACAATCAATCTTTGTTAGTAAATTTATAAGATAGAATTTTTCAGGTAGTTCAGTATCAACATCTAATACTTCTATTCCAGAATTTAATTTATTTATAAGTGTATCTATATTTTTTTCATTTATCAATAATATACCTGTGTAATAACAACTAGCATCGAAATCAATTCTTCTTTTATCTTGTTTCTTTTTAGGGTCGATAAATATTTTAAAATCTAATTTTTGATAATTACTTACTAATAATTGCCCTTTAAATTCTAATGCTTGCTGTGAATTATTATTGTCTTCATTGTAAACAAAAAATTTATACTCGTCATAGTTTTGTGAAATTCTATATACATCCATTTTTACAAAAATTAATTATTAAAATAAGAGATCGATCAATAGTATTTCTAGTAATTTATGTTCACAGAAAATTAATCTATTAAATTTTCTCCTATTAGCTCTTCAAAAGATTCATTTAATACTTCAGTTTCATCATTATCATGATAATATATCCAAACTTTGTTATCTGGAGAAATAAATACAGGGTCCCCATTTCCGCTTATAGAAATAACATAGCTAGATTGTATTAATTCACACCTATTATCTACTGAATAATTATTTCTAAAATCTTTTGTTAAATCTATTACTGTTTCTTCCGATAACATTTCGCAGTTATTAAATCCATAAACTGGAAAACCTGTAAAACTACCACCAAAAAGACTTAAAAACTGTACATAGTCTTTATCGAAATGCACATTAAGCTCTTTTTCAGCATTACTAATTATTTCTTCACTAACAGACTTACCTGCGAAAAAATCATTGTTAGATAATATTACTTTAATTTTATTAATTAATTCTTGTTTCATATCTCTTATTTACATTTCATTCTTCTTTCATTAAGGCCTGTTTCAGCTAGATCAACATGATACTCTTTTCTCCAATTATCAAATGCACTTCTTTCTAAATCTTCCACCTTTTTCCATTCCAAATGGATACCCAAAAAAAACTAAAACAAGCATCCTTCAAATTTTCAGAATGCTTGTTTTAGTTTTTTTTGTGAATTCACTTTACCAGTACAAAGTTGTGAGACTTCGAGAAACTCTGATTACCTAAAATTATTTAATTAGTTTACTATCCAAGTCTAGAGTTGTTACTTCAGAAGGACACTTTGCTAAATCTATAAAAGGGATGAATTTATTAATTAAATCAGAATTAATAGTATTAGATAAGTTATTCTTTGCTCTAAATTTAGATATAGCAATTAACTCTAAAGGAAAATATTTCCAAGCATCATGATTAAAAGTATCTAAATAGCTTTTGCCTTTATTATTGATATGAAATTTCGATAATTTACTAATTATTTCAGAAAATACTTTTTCATCCTTATCCAAAAGATTTTTTATAACAAAATCATATTCGCTATTAATTAATTCCTGCTCTTTAAGTTTAAGATTGTATGCTATACCTTCGCGATTAAGAATAAACTGCAATAACTGTAAAACATCAGAATAACCATAGTTATTTTTAAAATCTTCAACAGACCAATTTATAGATTCTTGATCATAATAATTATTTAAATAATTTAGAGTTTGCTTTAAAGATGATGGGTAAAAGCAATAAGCAAACAAACAAGAGAAAACAATATCTTGGAAAAATTCTCCAGACTGTTTAACTTCATCATTTTGAGCACTAATAAAAGATAAATTTAACCAACTGAAAGCGTCTACCAAATTATCAAATTCGTTTTGTGTTTGGTTTTCCTCAAATGAAATTATTGCTTTTTCTGATTTATAATAAAACAAAAAATTAATAATATCATTTAAAGGATATTGATTTGTAAAAGTCATACCAAACTCTTCAAATTCATAACTAAACTCTTTTTTACCCGAATTGATAAATTCGTTTATACAATTTAAATAAAATTTAACGTCATTAGTATTGTCCCTTGTTTCAAAATTACTTTTTATTTCTCCGACAACTTTAGTTAAATATTTTTTACTCATTATTATTTATTTTTTACAAAGTTTAGCAACTTCATCCCAATCGGAAAATCATTCCTCTTTCACCAAACATATCGACAACTCTTTTTATCACCAAGATTACTCTTAATTTGTGTTGCTGATTGTGGTATTATTCTAATTCTTTAAGAAGATCATTTCATAGCTCATATCCTCACTACTATTTAATTTTTTTCTAGTTCAGAGAATAATGCATCCGCTGATTCTTTTATGCCTTCTCTAAAATTTGCAGGTATTTTTTTCATTCCTCGCTTTCCATAACCTGAACTTCCTACATAAGATTCTTTACCGCTTGAAATAATATATACACCAAGACTATCTGTAAAAAATGTTGGTGCACTAACTAATCAAAAAAATATGATTTTAGACTTAAAAATAAAAACTGCTTGAAAAATAATTTCCAAGCAGTCTATTATCATTAAATTATTAATATCTAAAATACTTCTAATCTAATTCTGCCCTTGAAAACAAATCTTGAATTAACTTTTCATTCTCACAGGCTTCTTTAAACGAAATAATAAAAGCTTTTAGTGCTTCTACATCAGAAGAATAAGCGCAAAACATACTCCCCTCAGGATCAAATTTAACGACATCAATAAGTTCAGGCTTTTGTTCCTCTAAAAAAACATGTGCCAAGGAAGCCCAATCGTAACCGTTACCTTCAAAGCCTTCCTCTTCCCTTGCCTGGAAAATTTCAGTCTTATATTCTCCAACATTTAAGCATACTGAAACACTTTTCTCATGTTCAACCCAAAAAAATGGGGTAATTAATTCTTTAAGATTATCAATATTCATATTGCTCTAATTCTTTAAAAGTTCATGTCAAATTATTTCTACCACATCTTTAATATATACTAATATTAACCCTCTCATTCTATTTTCCAGAAATATTGAAATATTTAGAATACTCAAATTAATCTAAATGATCATAGAAAAATCTTTACTTCTAATAGCTTCTTCGATTCTTGTTGGATGATGAATTACCCATCTTTTGTATTTTTTAGCTTCATCTATACTTATGTTAGACTTATTGCCTCCCTTCCATAGAATTGGAAAATCCCTATCTCCTTGTACAAAACAAATTTCGCTATAATTAGAATCTATTTCTTTTTTATAGTTTTCACTTTCAAAAATAAACTTCCATCTTTTCTTTTCAAATGCTTGAGTTATACGTATTGGTGTGAACATTTGACCTGATTCTATTATAACTTTCTTTTCAACTGGAATTGAACCTATATAATTGAAAATTTCAATTAAATCTCCTGTAGATTTATCTATTTCTATTAATCTTCCAAAAGCATATTCCAAGTTAGAATCATACTTAGAACTGGAATAATTTTTTCTATTATCTTTTAGATCATTTGGTAAAAACAATGGTATACAAAATACGCCTCCTTCTTTTTCTTCTAAATAACTCATAATTAGTGACATTTTATTTTATCATATTCAGCTTTAAACGCTTTTCCTCTTATATCGGTTCTATCTTTATCGAATGAATTTATTTTATTACCCTTATTTGTCCAAGATATTTCTTCTCCAATAATTCCTGTTTTAGTTTCATATGTTTCAATATAATGCTGCTCATAACCTCTTGCTTGTTCTATAGTTAAATCACTATGCAAAACTTCATGAGTTGTATCATTACCATATCTTCCAGTATCCATATGTTGATCCATTCTTGATTGAACCTCTTGCTTAGTAATTCCTATATAATATGGATTCGTTGAGCCAGTTTCATAAAGTGCATAAACGGAATAACCTCCCGTCCCTAGCGGGTCTAGTCCAAATAAATCTACCTGATAATTATTATTCTTTGTATAAGCATAAAAATTAGGGTTACCTCCTTTCAACCTTATTGGATCTTGGCTCAAATATGTTCCTGTATCTGGATTATAATACCTAAAACGGTTATAATAAAGACCTGTTTCTACATCTTCGTACTGACCCAATTGTCTAAAAGGAATAAAACCTCTATCGCCTTTTAAATCTTTTAAGCCTCCATAAATATCATAATCAGTTTCCCAAACTAAATTCCCTTTATCATCATAACTTTGTACTGGGCGACCAATGTAATCGTTTATAATACTGTATTTATTATCTCCAACAATCTTAGCACTTGGTACAAAATTTCTTCCCTCATACACCCAAGTGATTAAATTCTCAATTGGTTCAACTTTATCATACAATAAATCATCCTCAAGGACAACCAGTCTTGGTCTATCTTTTAAGTCGTAGTTCCATTCATGAATAAAAACATTACCGTCCCAAACATAGCGATTTATTTCTTTGTTTGCAATTTTTGCAGTACGTCTGCCTAGAGCGTCGTACTCAAAACTCACAACTTTACCATCAGGGTTTGTTACGCTTTCCAACATTCCGTTAGCTAGCCAAGTATAGGTAGTGTCACCACTTTGCCACTGTTCGTGTTCTTGCTGTAAGCGTTTTTCTTCTTCCCTGTTGCTCGCTAGTTTGTCTATCCAGTTGGTTGGTTTTTCAAAAACCAATGGTTTACTAATATCACGTGGACTTTTGTGTACTAAGTTACCCAGCTCATCGTATTTATAATAGTATTTTTCATCTTTCAGCAGTTTGCCTCCTTTGCCATACGTACGGTCGCTGCGGTCATGGGTTTTATAGAGATTCCCCACGGCATCTGGTGTTTTGTACAGTTCCCCTTTGCCATCATAATCAGCTCTGGCAAGATTACCAAATGCATCATAATCAAAATAGGTCATGCTTTTGGTCAACTGGTTTACCGCACTGCGCAACTGCTGGTTGGTGTCCCAATTGTAATAACGAGAACCAGTGCGTTTGCCATTGACAAATACCTCTTGTTCTTTTTGCTTCCCACTACTGTTGTAACTGGTTTTTATGTGCAGGCCTCCTGTAGCATAACGCTCTATCTCGCGACCCAATTCGTCTCGCTTTAGCGTGGTTTCCCAATTCTTATGCTGCTCTTTGAGTTCATTACTTTGGGCTTCTATGCGCTCGAGTTGCCCATTTTGGTCATAATGGGTGTTTATATTAACACCTAATGTGGTGCTAATATTGGTTCGCTGTCCTAGATCGTTGTAAGTTGAGGTAAGGATTATAGCATTCTCATCTTTATCTAAAGTCTGCTTTTGGGTTTCCTGTACAACGCGTCCGTTGGCATCCCGCTCTAAGCGTATGCTCACGTTTTGGTTGGTAGCTTCTATTAAGAGTCCGTTTTTGTTATAGGTGTAAGTTTCCCAAGTGCCATCGTGGTAATCGGCTCTGGTGATGCGTCCCAAGGCATCTTGTTCGTACTCGGTATATTTCCCACCTCCGTGGTCTATTCGGGTTATTTCACCCACCAAGTTGCGGTTGTATTTTTTTATAATACCGTCAAAAGCGGTTTCTTTTATGATATGTCCAGCTTTATTTCGGTCAAAATAATAGGCTTCGTTGTCTTCGTTTTTTATGCTGGTTAGCTGCTCCATCTTGTCGTAATCAAAACGTACTTTTACGCCGTTCTGTTCTCTACTGGCAAGACTTCCCATTGGAGTATAGCTAAACTTGATACTGTTCTTGCTGTCTTTTAGAGCTATTACCTCATCATAATTGTTATAACTAAATTCTATGATGTTGCTGTCTTTCTCCACGATTTGTTGTACCCTGTCCAGTGCATCATAGGTAAAGTAATCCGCCATTTGCATCGGAGTATAGACCGCTCGTACACGCCCTCTATGGTTGTACTCCCAGGATTTTAACTTTTGGTCATTTTCACGCCATTCTACTAGGTTGTACTGCTGATCGTAAACTAGTTCAAGTTGGTTATTGTTCTTGGCTACAGTTGCCAATAGCCCGTTTTTATTGTAGGTAAAATGGGTACTGGTCTTGTCTGGCGCTATTATGGTTTTGAGCTGATGTGCTTTTTGGTCGTTGTACAGATAGATTGTTTTCTGTCCCTCCGGATCTATGGCTATCGATGGACGATTTTCGTCATCATACAGCGTCATTTCTTCAGTACCATCAGGATAAGTGGTGCCTGTTTTATTCCCCATATCATCATAACTGAATCCCAAGATACGACCTTCTTGGTCGATCTCACGATACAACTCCATAAACTCGGTATAGTCATAAAAAATACTGTTACCCATTGGGTCTTTTACCTGGGTTACTAGTTGGCTTGGTTCGTAGTAATAGGTGGTTACGGCACCATTGGCATCGGTTACCAAGTTGTAGCCTTCCTCGGTATGGTACTCGATCCAACCTTCTTGCCAACCTCCATCGCCCCAAGTATGGATACAACGGTTTTGCGCATCGTACTCCCAGTAAAAGGTTTGTCCGTTGCGGTCGGTTTTCTTAACCATCAGGTGGTTACTGTATTCGATTTGAGTTGGTTTTTGCAGGGCATCTAGAATCGCCACCATATTATAGTGCTCATCGTACTCATAGGCCACTAATAGTTCGTCTTGTTGTGGGGCTATAAGTTCTAGCTTTTGGATGAATCCGTCTTTGGTGCTTACTTTTATTTCTCTGCCTGCGGCATCTATAATTTTGCTTAAACCAAATCCTGTAAATTCAAAAACAATAGCTAATCCATCATGATTGGCTATTTGTGTGAGTTGGTGTTTTTTGCCATCAAACAGGGTAAAATCATAAAAGAGTCTGCTGCTATGATCATAGGCTTGATAGCCGTTTTGGGTTCTTTTCAGGGTTGTTTTTTCCTGACGTAGGTAAAATTCTTCTTCCGGCAGCAGGGCAGGAAATGCCACGAGTCTACCGTCCTCCATACGAAGTCCCAAAGCATCATCTTCGGGATATAACTCTACCGCGCGATCGTAATTACAGTGTACACCATGTCCGAGCCAGCCCACATAGCCTGAATCGGAGGACCAACTACGTTCCCAATTGAGCACAATCGGGCCTGCAATATCAAAATCGCTACCCTCGTAAATCACCGCCCCGTTGATGAGGTTTACGGGTTCGAATCCTGCTTTACACAACAACTTACTAAGCTTATTAGGCCCCATAGCTCCTTTAAGGAGTTTATTAAATGCTTTTTTTCCGAGTTTCATTAAGGTACTAAACCCTATACTGGCCAATAAACCTGTTAACATTCCTCCCCAATCCGGTGGATAGGGACCTCCCACCATTACGGGTTTTCCGGTTGGAATTGGTAATGAAAATGAGGTTGGTGCAAATAATGTTGGTGCAAAGGGTAACATTTTCTTGCCTACTTTGACTTTCCCTACTGATAACGATAACGGGAGTCCAATATCATTACAGGTCATCAGCATGTGTCCTTTTGGACTCATTCTGGTGCTGTCTGAGAATACGGTTTGCGAAGCAAAAAAGTTCATACTCTCATGCCCGATAATCGGTGTCATAAGCCATGGCGGTGTAAACAGCGGAATATGTACCAATGGTATTATAATCCCGCTGGTATCTGAGTTCCCACGTTTAAAGCCATTTACATGTACACTGGTGCCTAGAAAAGGAACATAATCAAAAGGATCTATGACAATACCAATATAGGGATGAAAAGGATTAAAAGGTGGTAAAGTCGTAAAATGGATATCTATACCCACCACAATGGTCAAATGATTATCGGTTAACAGCATAATTAATTAGGCATTACTTAATTGATATTCCTCTTGTATTTGTTTTGCAATTTGTTTTGGATTGTCTTTCCAGTTTTCTCCAAAAATGGTCACCATTCTTTCAGAAATAGCTTCTTTTTCTGAGTAATCTATTTTAGGGTCATTCTCTAAATAGCTATTGGCTATAAATGTAAAATTGATGATTTTGAGAGTGTCATCTGTCAATGCATATCCGTACTCAAAAGCGTCATTTAAAATTTCTGTATATTGTCCGTCTCTCTTTTTGGCAGCCAATAATAAAGCATAGTTATAACCATTTATAACTTGCATTTCCTGCTGTACTTCTTTGGCAATGGCTACTTGTTTCAAAAAGTATTCGATTGCCAGATTAGGCTGATTCAGAATACTGTAATGAGATCCTTTGTATGCCAATAATTGCAATAAAATTCCCGCTACATCCTGTTTTTCTTTATAAACTGGTGTCGTTATTTTTATTCCTTTATCTAATAATTGATGAATAAGCTCTTTCTCGTCTTTAAACTGAAATAAAAAACTGGCATAAATAAGATAGGAAGATGCCCAAAAACTGGTTTCCCCTGTACTCTTACTGATATCTATAAGCTCGTTGCCTAGTTTTTTTACTTTCTCTTGTTTTTTATCTTTTGCTGCCTCACCAATTTCAAATAAGCATTTTCTATAGCGCACCTGTGGATCATTTGGGTTTCCTTGTGTGGCAATTTCTTTATAAGCCTTACTGATATCTTGGTTTGGGATTTCGATAAAGATTCCTTTTTCTTTTACTGAATCAATTATTTCTTTATACTGCTTTCTTTCTTGATAATCAATAAATAAGAATCCTATATTATCTGGTAATAAAACTATAAGTTCTTTTATACTCTCGTTTAGTAAATCTGAATCACTGACCTTTTTTATTAAAAGACTAACGATTAAAAGATTGTCTGTTTTTGCCTCAAATTTTTTAAAACTTACAAGCATTTTGATATAAAAATCTTTAAGATTTTCGATGCTTAGTTTCTCAATTTCCGGCAGTGCTCCTTTAAAAGTATCGAAATCTTCCCAATTCCAGCTTGGATTTTTTTTCAGGTCTTCCTCAAATGTTAATATCCATTGCTCTATAAGGGTGGTGTAGAAATCTTTTTTATCATAAAAATCAATCGCAAATGCGACAAATGAATCATCTGATTTACCATATGCCGAAGATTCTAAACGAATAAAACCGTCTACCAAAGGATAGTCCTCGGTATGACAAACCATACTAAAGATTTGTGCTTTTGGTTTGGCTGCTCTGGTTGTATTCCATATTTTTTGAATATTTTCGACCCTTACAGCAATAGGATTGTGAGCGTTATTCATTTTTGGTTTTAATTTAAATTTATGATTCCTCCTTTTACATTTGTCATTGCTTTACCATCTATATCAACAACTTTTCCTTCTGCCAAAATGCTATTTTTCCCTTTTATATTGATACTTGGCGCTTCATCAGTAATTTTTGTGTTACTTGTTTGCGTGATTTCATCGGTACCCATAACAGATACTTTCTTACTTTCGACATTTACTTCATTTACCCCATTGATGTTTACTTTTTCTTCGGCAATAAAATTTATTTCTTTAGACTGTAAATCGATCTTATTTGGTGCATAAAGTGTCATTGTTCCGTCTCCGTTAAGCTTTACCATATTACCACTTGGGTCTGTTGCCGTAAAGGTGTTTTTTTCTTCATCAAGAACAAGTGATGTTCCTCCTCTGGTTGCAAAGCTTCTTTTGTTATTGTTTGCTCCTCCACCGCCACCGCTTTTTCCGTGAAAAACACTTCCTAGTACAAAAGGTCTGTTAGGGTCGCCATAACGGAAATGCACCATTACATGATCTCCTACATCCGGAATGAATACCATTCCTCTATTTGTACCTACTTTACCACTACTACCCGCATCCGGAGTCATAACACGAAGCCAGGCTGTTTTCATAGAAGTCCCTTGCTGCCAAAGCATTTGCACTCTAATTCTTCCTTTATTTTTAGGGTCTGTATTACTCTCTACAACTGCTTGTTGTGTTTGTGCAATTGGATAAGACACATCTGGTTCCGGCAAGCTAAGCACTTTAGATGGTATGGCTCTAAAATTATTTTCATACTCTCCTAAATGTGTAGCATAATGTGTAATTTCGGTAATAATATATGAACCTACTTCTTGAGTAAGCATGCTGGAGTTTTCTAAAACACTGGATTGTATATTAACAATACTTCCTACTTTTAATTTTGAATTTTTTGTAGTTGCATTAACGTAGTTAGTATTGGCAGCTGCACTTGCCTGTTTCTTTTTCAAGAAGGATTCCAAAACCGCATCATCGCCTGTACTCACAATACCGTGTGTAAAAGCTGGTGTTGCAAATACGTCTTTTGAGCTTGCAAAAGCTTCGTTTCCTAATTTTGGTAAACCTCCGACTGTATCTTTAGACTTAGCTGTATAGCGTTTATCGGCACTTTCATTGTATGTAAAAGCACTAAATTTATTAGGTACTGCCTGTACTGATATTTTTAATTTAGAAATATCTCTGTTGTAAGTTAACGATATAGGAGCATCGAAACTTTTTGGCTTCCCGAAAATTAATTTTTCCCCATCATAATACAGCCATTCATTGTATTGTTTTGCCAATCGCTGAATGAACTGAAAATCAGTTTCCAAATACTGATTCTGATACTCCATTTTACTGGCATATTCAGGATTTATATCGTTTTGCAATTGCTCTCCTGCTCCATTTTTGATAACTTCTTTTACAATATCTTTTAAGGCTGATTCTTCCCAAGAATGTAACTTTTCTCCCGATTCTAATAATATGGTTTTAGAAAAACCGGACACTACAATGTGATTCCCTGAATGCCCCATTTCCTGATCAAAATCGATATTGGTAACAACGCCCAAAAAGTTATTCTTCTCTTCGAGTACAATATGTACCACTTTGCCTAACCATGCTTGTGCATTTTCCAGAGTGTACGCTAAAGGACTCTCTACAGCTGCATGCGGCACACGAATTTCAAATCGATGGTGGTCATTTATTACTTGTACCAATTCGATACTGGTAAAGTGACTTATTTTTTTAGAATCTATTCCAAAAATGATTGTTGGAGGTGTCATAAGTTTATCTTTTTTTGATTGTTGTTATTGTAAAAAATCTGCTTATTAAGCAAGCTGTTGTATTTATTTTTTTTCCAAAATCCTGTAGAAAAAAAGTATGCTGAGAAAAAAACTAATAGTATTGTTATAAACCAAAGTACAATACTCGAAAATGATTTAATTGTTAAAATTGTTGGATAACTTGATGGATCCATAATTAAAAAGTATTCTACTTGCTCACCAAACAGAAGAGCAAATATTGAAGTAACTCCTGATAAAAGATTTATTTTTTTATTAACCTCTTTTCTATTGAATAAATAAAATAACAACCCAACAAAAAATCCAATTGTATATTTAAAAAACCAATAAGGACTATTTCCGAACATAAAAACTAATAAACCACTAATTAGACATGAAAAAACAAAAACCATTAATAGTTTACCACTAAACTCGTTGAAATTTTTATTATTTATATAGCATAAAAAAAGATATGATGAAGTAAGTATAATTGCTAATCCAATCCATAAAATATCAAAGTTATTTCTTATTAAAGGAGTAACACTGTTGGGAGTATTATCATCAATAATTGTAAGAAAAACAAATGAAAATAAATAAAAAATAGCAAAAAAAAGCAGTGTCAAAAAGATAGATAATATTTTTTTCATAATTACTATTATTTAGGAACGCTAAAAGTTATATCACTAATTACTTCAATCTTAAATATTCTATAACTATTTATGCAATATCTAACTAATCCAAGTTTGAGTTTTATTTATAATTCTCCATTCTCCATTAATTTTAGACAAGAAAAATGCTTTACCACTTCCACAAAGACCTCCACAATAATGGTTTATTTCGACATAAGCTTTAGAATTATCTTTTGAAAAAACAGGTATTGTCATTTCATAAAAATCATATTTTTTCCCAGTTTTTTGCTTTAATTCTTCTTTGTCAAATGTTGTTGATTTTATTTTTTCTATTATTTTTTGTTCTATTTTAAATTCTTTTAGTCCCAAACTTTGTGAAACTAAATACGTAGAATCAGCTTTAGAGAAAAAATTATCATTGTTTATTTTATAACTTAATAATTGATTTATTGACACACTATTAAATGGAGTTGGGGGTTCATATAATTTTTCTTTATTTTTTATTGGAATTTGAATATTTATTTTTACTAGATCTATGCAAAAAGCTATTGAACTTTTGTCATTTTTGGAAATATATAAGCTATCTTGGTTGATTATAACTTCAACGATTTGATTAATATCACTAAATTTAGAATCTTGAAGTTTAGTTTCTTCTTTCTGTTTTTTGCATCCTAAAAACAGAAAAAGAGTAACTATCCAAATTATATTTTTCATTATTTATTTTTTTTTAATTACTTATATATCTGTATTATCATAGTAATACATACTTTTTATTTAAAAAACATCCTTTTACTTTTTTGAATAGCTAGTTCAAAATATTTATTTAAGATCACTATATTTTGACAAATTAGTTTTCTCTATTTGATCAAAAATTTTCTTATATTTAGGATTAACATTTTCTAATTCTTCACTGAGTTTTTTATACATTTTGACTCCATTATGATTTGAATCTAAATCTCGAAGTGCTATATGATCATCATTTGCACTATATTTCTGTACTTTTTTCGCTTCATCTAAACCACCTCTCCTGAAACCTTGAATTATATCTTCTATCTCTCCAGCATTATGAACAAAAAGCTCGTGAGATATTGCCTCAATATCAGAATGATTTGTATAAATATTAATCATTAATTTACCATTTGATTCAGATAATTCAACAACTCCTTCACGATAAGCAAAACCTACTGCTCCTTCATATTTTTTATTGTCTTTGTCTAATTCGTATTGAACTATATTAAGTATGACATCAGAATATTTTCCATCTGTTCTTGCTTTATAACCATAAAACATATCGTTTTTTTTCATAAACAGTGATATATAATTTCTACCTGTAGCAGTTTTCATTATATCTCTCATTGTAAGACCAAGCTCTCTAGTAAAAATTCCTTTTCTAAATATAGGATCATGAGAGGGCTTTTTTAATGAAGTAACTAAATATGGGACAACGTCAAATGGATTATTAGCACGATATTGATTATTTCTTCTTTCCATCATTGCTGCTAAAACATTACTATTTTCCCATTGACCAGTTTCCCGATTGAATCTAGGACCTTTTACGCCTAATGAGCTTGCATTTTTATATTTCCCTGAAGATATTGATCTAAACATAATTAATCTTTTTTTAATTGTTTAAACTCAAAATTGCAAAGCAAACTATCTAAATCATTGACATTCATCTAGTTTTAATAATTGCATTTTAGGTTCATCTTGTAAATTATCTTTGTAAAACCACTTATTGTCTTTTTGTTCCAAATAATTTTGGATATCAGATGATGCAATTTTAGTTGATGTAAAATCAAAAGCACTTTCATCAATATTAAATTGCTTTAGCTCTACCCATTTTCCTTTGCATAAAGAATAAATTTTGCAACTATTCAAATTGCTGAAATCTAAATTATCTATTACAAAAGCCATTTCGTCTTTACCATCAAAATTAGTATCTCCGATATTTAATAAACAATAAAGCCCTTGTACAGTACCTAAGTGCAATGTGTCTTTATCTTTTTTATTAAAAGCAAGATATACATCTGAATCTTGCTTAGAGAACCATTTTATAATGTCTTCCCATTCATTTTTGGCAGGATCTGGAGATTTTTCAATTTCTCCTTTTCTTAATTTTGAAAAGTTATGTTGAAAAATGGTATCTCTTTTTCCATCACCATCAAAATCACCAACACAAAATAATTTTTCCAGTTTATGAAGGGTATTTTTATCATCTGTTTTTTTTGAAATATCTGTGGAGCTATTTAAACTAGCCTTCAAATTATTTAATTCCTTATCAGTCTTTGAGCAACTAAAGCACAATAACAGCACTATTAATTGGAATGCTTTCGTAAAAAATATCCTTGAAAAACTAAATAATCTCATTTAAAATAGCTGTAAATATTTGGCTTTGTCCAAAAAGAGTTATCATTTCAAAATTGAAGCTTGAAAAAATTAGAAAGGTCTTTTAGAACACTAACGATTAACATTCCGATCCTCTTAAAACAGTTAATTTTGATGTTAAAATTATTATGGTAAATCCAATCAGAAATATTCCAAAAAACTTACCGTAGTTTGTTTTATTTGAAGTTGAATTTTTAAGAAAAAAAATAATCCATACAATTAACAAGACAACAGTACCAAAAATCAAATAGTATAAATCTCCTAACCCATTTCCAAAACATAGATACCCATTTAAACAACTCACAATTATTGATATAATAAAGATTGAATAGGAATACAATAGAATATTAAATGCATTTCTCATTTTTAAAGTTTTTATAACTATCTGCGCAAAAACTCTTTGCCATTAACCCCATATCTATATAAATGCTAGCTACATTTCTATTAGTCTTATTTATCTAGTACCTTATTAAAGGTTATTTTACATTTTTTATTTTTTTCTTTATAATGATAATAGGATAAAATTATTTTTTTAGTGTTGCAACTCTCAATTTTATAATCTTCCCCATTCCAAACAAAAGTAGAATCGTTTTTTATACTCCAACTTCTTGGACCACTTTTCAAATCTCCATCATTATTGAACAAATCAAAACCTTTACCCTGATTTATAGGCTTACTTAAGTATTTGTCATAATCACCTTTTTTATTGAATCTAAAATAAACTCCATGACTTTGACAATCATTATCATAACTCCAATACTCGTTTTGTTTTGATATAAATATACTTTCTAGCTCTCTTTTTTTACTACAGGAAAAATTTAAAACAAGTAGCAATAATATTATTAGCTTACTTGTTGTTTTTTTCATATTTTATAGGGATAAATCTTATGTTTAAATCCATATCGACATAAATCTGAACTAGTATTTCTATTAGGGCTTTTTATCTATTACCTTATTAAAAGTTACTCTACATTTTTTGTTTTTTTCTTTATAATGATAATAGGATAAAATTATTTTTTTAGTATTGCAACTCTCAATTTTATAATCTTCTCCATTCCAAACAAAAGTAGAATCGTTTTTTATACTCCAACTTCTTGGGCCACTTATCAAATCACCGTCATTGTTGAATAATTCGAAACCATCGAAAATGTCACGATTGTATTTATCATAATCCCCTTTTTTATTGAACCTAAAATAAACTCCAAGACCCTGACAATCGTCTTTATAGCACCAATACTCATTTTGTTTTGATATAAAGATATTTTCTAGTTCATTTTTTTTACTACATGAAAAACTTAAAACAAGTAGCAATAATATCATTAGTTTACTCGTCGATTTTTTTTTATATTTTGGAGAAAAACATCTAATCATGACAAACATTAAAACATTATAAAAACAAAAAGCGGTTTGATACCGCTTCTTGTCATAGGGATAAATTATACTTTAGCCCAGTTGTTATCTAATGTTGCATTACCTAATGTAATTTTCTCTGCTGAGAAAGTGATCTCAGTAGTCATTGGAGTTTCAGCCAAAGCGTCTAATTGCTCACTGAAGAATACAATAAAAGCATTTTCAAAAGAAAGTTCTTTCATTACTTGCTCAGAATCAGCTTTGAAAAATTTTACTTTTCCGCTTACTGGTTTGTGTTGACTGTTTACTGCTTGCTCAATAACAGTAGTGTTGTCTGTAGATTTTACTCTTACGTTTAATCTACCTCCTTTAATTTCAGAAGAAACAGCTCCTTTACCATCTGTATGTCTTAACATATCAACTTTTGAAAATAATACTTGGTACTCGTTTCCTTCGAATTCTAAAATTGCTTTAAATGCCATGATAAAAATAATTAAATTGTTAAAAATTGTTTTTTTAGAATCCCCTTTAAGTTGTCTGACTAGTATTAACAAAAAAAAGAGGTATTCTAACTGATTTTAGAATACCTCTTTTTGTACTAACGTACTTTTTGATTTGCTTCTTGTAGGAAGATGAAGGTGATTCGCAATCAATCTTGTACGAATATACGACTATTATTTGAATCTCCAAATTAACTTATAACATTTTTTAAAAAAAATAATAAAATAAATCCTAAAAGAACTACTGCAATATGTAAGAATATAGTGTTTACTTGGGGTTGCAGGGAATTTATCTGACTATTTATAGCTAAGGTGGCTGTGGTATGAATTTCGTTTATTTTATTTACTTGCTTCTGTAATGAGTCAATTGTTCTGTTTAAATACAAAATGTTTTGGTGCTGATTAGAAAACAATCTCTTCACTTCTTTATCTGATAAGGCCTTTTTCTTCTTAATTACTCCTGTCTTTGGTTCTTTAAGCGTTACCTCACTAACATTTTCTATTTTATTATTATTGATTTCGAAGCTGCTATTCAACTTATTTACCAAAAAAAAGATAAAGACTATATAGGAGAGTAAAAAAGTTGGCAATATATACTGTATAAATATGTCCAGTGGTTTTGGCTTTACTGCATTATGAATATTGTTTATCGTGCTATAATTTGTAAAAAAAATAGGCTCTTGTTTTTTCTCTTGATTCAATCTTTCGCTTTTAAATTTTTCTTCTAAATCTATTAGCTCAAAACGATCTAAAGTATAAAGTCCTAAATTTTCGTTTAGTTTTTTATGGTGCACCATCCAATTGAGCACTTCCTCCATTTGGTATTCTGTAATACTAGGATCTTTTAATTTCCATAAAATTTCCTTTTTGGTCAGTTCACAAGGTTTGCCTTTACTTTCAAAATAAAATAATTCTAAAATTATTTCATGCAAAGGTTTTGCTATTTCTATTCTGCTGATAGTCTCCATAATCTTTGTTTATAGTAAAAGTTTTTTTGGTATGTAATAATATTTTGTTTGTGACTCATCATCAAAAACCTCAAAAGTGTTGTTGCGCTGCATTTTTTCTAAAACTTCCAGTTTTGTATTTAATGCTGTAAATAGCGTTCTGAACTCTTCTGGTTTTCTCTTAAACTTATCGATATCTCTAATTTTTGTTTGATGTAACCATGAACTATTTACAAATACCCTTGTCTTGAAATAAAGTAAATCCGCTAGAGAATTCCTGAATCTGATCTGATCTGTTTTTCTAATGCTCTTAACAATCTTTTCGCATTTGTCTTTAAAATTCGAAATCTCGGCTTTGTCAATATTCTCGTTTGTATACTCTTTGCTAATTAACTCTCTGTAGTTTTCTATTAGCTGCTTGATTTCATTCTCTGTCAACAAAAGATTTACTTTGTCATTTATGCTATTACCAACTGTATCTTTTGTATTTATTACATAGGTTTCGTTCTTATAGTTTTTTGGTATATTAGTGTCTGTACCATCTTTTTGAGAAAAATTTTGAATCAGATTGTTTATTTTCTTACTCGGTTGGCTTCTCAAAAAGCTAAACTCATTTTTATATTGTGTCAATGATTTTAATAATACATCGTTTGTTTTGATGGTCTTATTAATGATACTGTCTATAGCTTTGTTTATCGTTATTGGTGTTAGCTCCCCATTTAGTTTTGGGAACAAAATACCTCCGTTAAAATTACTTTTAAGAGGTGCATCGTAGATATAATTATTATCTGATTCTCCATTATAGATAAACTGATCGTTTTTTATAATCAGTTTTGGGTCTACATAATAGTTTTGGATAACTCTTTTATTGGCATTACTGGCTTCGTTCAGGTACATTTTGCTTTGCAGTATAAAGTCCTGATTTTCGGCTGTGTTTTCATTTTCAAATAGTATGAATAATAACTTTGCATTGTTTTTTGCCAATACATTGAAGCTATCCGGCAAGGTGCTATTTACAGTGCTATGTGAACCGGCCAATATAAAGAAGTTGTTTTCAAAACTGATATCCGAACTCCAATACTTACTTATATCACTAATATTGTTATATGAAATATTCTCTTTAGTTATCTCATCCGGTGTTTTGATGCTTTTTTCGATTAAATCAAACCATTTTGAAAAAGAAGGTGATTTTATCAAATAATAGCTTTTGGTGCTTCCCTTTGCAATGAACGAATAAGTAAAATTATAATTGGCATATTTCTCACTACTGATAGTTAGTTTTAGATTTTGCAATGCAGAAAGGGTCTTTTTTAAATGTTGTCTCGTTGAGTTATTGTTCTCAAAAACATAAAAAAAGTTAATGGTTTTGCTTTGTGTGGCAATTTGCTCAATTGTTTTTATCGAGATATCATCCCCTTTTAGATTCGTAATTTTGTTTTTATCATGATTCCAAACATTTATTGGCAACGAAATCTTATTTGAAACATCAAACCTGATTGGCTTACTGGATTGATTCTCATTTACAAACAAAGTATTTCTATATAACTCGTTGGCTTGAAATGTAATTTTTCCTGAAGGAAACTGAATCGTATCTGTTGGATTCAGTTTTATAACCATATTATCTTCTATCGGATTCAAATATTGCATAGGTACCCAACCATATTTAAGATTGGTTGTATCCTTTGGCATTATATCATCAAAATTGGATACAAAAGCTGATTTTGTGGTTTTATTTATTTTGTACACATACACAAAATCATTTAGCTTAATATTTTTTTTAGATATTGATTCCAGATTGGGATCTGTTTTTAATAAAAGTGTGCTTTTTTTGACATTTTTATCACTGGAAAACAAACTCTCTAATGTATTACATGCTATAAAATATTTTACATATTTTAGATTGGCTTGGTTTTGCATGGCTCTACTATATTCTATCACATTATCTTTTTTGATCCATCCCAAGTATTGTACTTCCTTGGCATTAGAAAAATGTGTGTTTTTATTTCTAAAAAAAGATAATGTCCCTTTGGGTTTGCCAAGCATTTTTTTGTCGGCTACCACAACTTCATAATAGTTTTTGTCTTCATTGATAACATACATTGGAGACAAAATATTTATTTTAGTTTTTATTTTTGAACCATAGGGCTCCTCATATATATAATTATCATTTCTGTCTGAGTAAACTAATTTAAGCTCCGTTTTTTCCCTTTCTTTTTGCTCCTCATTTTCATAAGTATTAATTGTCTTCTCTGTTTTTTCGATGACACTTGTACTATTATTTACCTGCGAAAAAACAGGGCTTGCTGCCAATAAGCCCATCAAAAATGTATATCTAAGTAAAATGCTAATTTTCATATATTACTTTGCTTTTTTAGTTTTTTGGGTAACATTTATTTGCTTAAAGCATTTAATGGTATCCAATTTTACTTCTTGAATGATTGTAGCATTTCCATCTAAATAATGTAGCCCCTGACAGTAACTTAAAAAATCGTTGTATTTTTCTTCGTTAACCACCACTACTACATCTGATAAATTATTACAGATGTACTTATTTTTTATGTAGTTAACCTGCTCCTTGTATGCTCTGGTATCACTCGCGCCCAGATTGGCTATGATCTGTAATCGTTTTTTTATATCATTTAATACTATTCCGGCCGAGTCTATTACTTCTGGTTCCTTGAATGGTTCATACAACGGAAAAATTTCTATTTCCTTGGTTATCGGGTATCTGGTTTTATCGGTTTCCAGTTTTATGGTATAAACACCCGGTTTGTTGAAAACATAAATGGCTTGTTTCTCATAAGAATCTATTGTTCCTGTTTCTCCAAATTCCCAATACCAATTATTAGAACTTGGGGAATATCCCGTAAATACTATCTCTTCGCCTACATAGCCAAAGTCTTCACAAAATATCTTTGGTATCGAGTCTTTTGCTGTCAGGGTTCTTCCGTTGACAATATTGATTTGTTTTGAAAAATCGAACTTATCGTTAATTTTCAATGTTATTAAATACTTACCTGCTCTTTTGTAGGTATAATTTACATTTCCTTTGCTTACTATTGAATCTCCATTACCAAAATACCAAACGGCTTTTTTATCTGATATTAAAGTACTGTCGTTTATTTTGAAAGACAACTTTTCATTTAATTCATACTGATGATTATCGTTTGTATCCTGTATTGAAAAATCAAGATTGCTTAATTTTTTATTAAAAGGAAATAGCAATGCCACTGCTACTAAAATTACCGTTATGCAGAGCAAAATGATAACTACTGTTTTGTTCTTAATGTTCATCTTTAAAATTTGCTTTACATTCGTTAAGGCTTCTCTGTATTAAGGTGTCGTTTTTTTGAACTGTACTTTCCTCTAGATTTATTTCTAGAAAAACGTTCAATAAATTCCCGCCTATTAGACAAAAATTATACGCCGAATGGAATTCGTTATCTTTATACAACTGCTTATACTCTGAGATGTTTCTTTTTACTTCGTCTATTCTCTGAACCTGGTTTATATCATACTTTATAGTATCGATGGTCTTAAAAATTAGTTTTGATTTATCACCATAATCAATTTTAACCTTCTGCATTTTTTCATAATCATTTATTCTATTGAGCATATCTGTATTATTAAAATTGGGTGTTTTTAATAAAAACTTTGCTACAACTATGTATATAATACAAAAGCTTATGACAAATAATAAATTGAACTTTAGCTTTTTCCAGTATGTTTCATCAAATTCTAATGCTTTTTTCATGCTTACGGGATTATTTTTTTTTATTTTCTAGATTGTGCTTATCGATACACTTTTCAAGCTGGACTTTGTTTATATTATAACTGGTTTCGGCCTCCTTTAAAACATCAATTTTTGTTTGTATTTGCTGAAGCTCAGCTAAAAATTCTTCGTATAAAACAAAAGAATTTGTCAAATCAGTCTTGGCTTTTCGAATTTCATTATTGATTGCAAATCTTTTTTCATTGATTAAGGATTGTAGATTTTTGCGTTCGTTTAGCGTCCTGTCTTTGAATCTCAAATCGTTAATTTCGACTAAGATTTCATCCAGAAGCAGGTTCATTTCTCCTTGTTTTACTGCAATATCATTGTAGTATTTGTGTTTTTGCTCTAGCTCTGCCACTCCTTTGTTTGCTGTTATTAATGTGATATACAGGCAACCAAATATAAAAATGCAGGTTATCGAAAAGATGCTGTAGAACTTGCGTTTCTCAGCTAATATTTTAGTATGATTAAGTGGTTTCATGGTTTTATTTTTTAGGATATTTTTCTGTTGCGAACGCTGTTTTAATTTTCTCCATTAATTTATTTTATTGATTGTTGTTTTTTATAATTGATTGATGGTGTTAAATTTCTTTGAACTCCCATTAGCTGTTTCCACTTTCGTTTCATAATAGAAATCTCCTGACTTCCAATAATCTTCATTTTCATATAAATTATTTTAATCTTTATCCAATAAATTCCTTATCGAATCAATATCTGTTCTTTTATATTTTGACAAATCAAAAGCTTTATCTCTGAATTTAATCGTTTTGTTATATTGATGCGAGCCCCAAGACTCTACGCTTATACTATCAACATAAAAATCTGATTCTTTAAATGAAATATAAGTTTTTGAAAAAAAACCATTATTACCATTATAATCTTTTGAAATAATAAAGCCATCATTTTTAATATTTACTTCCTCATAATAATTTGCTCCATTAATTCTTAGTGCGTTTTTATAAATTTTAAAGAGAGTACTCTTATTCTTTATAGTTTTTGATATAATTAGAAAAGGAAAATCCGATTCTGAATTTGCTGAATAACAATCATCATTACTGTTTTCATAATACGGCTTTAAAACTGCAATTGTATCTATTGTTTCATCATTATCGAAATTTATACTTAATACTTTGTCTCGATAATAGTTTGAGAATACCAGTCCGTATCTATCTTTATAACCTTGAGTTTGTCCTAAACAATTCTTGTCTAAAAAAATCCTTTCAGGTTTCTTAATAGTATCTTTTGGAAAACCTCCATTTTCTCTACTCCTTTTTACAATTTTATCACATGAAATAAAAAATATAGCCGCTAAAAAGATGTAACAAATAAATTTCATATTTCCCTCAATTTTATTTTTTTATGAAATCTTCATAAAAATGTACCCAATAATTTTTCTTTTAAATTTCACCTCCATAAGCTGCCATACTTTCCCATTTACAATCTCTTTTCCCTTATAAATAAGTTACATTTTCTTCTTTTTTTATTCTTTATTTTGAGATTTTCCAAATCAAGTATTAAGAAGTATTGTTTTTATTTTTTAATCTTATAAACAATTGAAGATGGACAATTCTTAAATGCCAACAAGTAATAATCTTTTGTAACATCTTTTATAAATAAATATTTTTCAGAATCATTGTATTGCATACATATATGTTTGTCTAAAAATGATTTAGGTATATCAATCAATGTTTTCTTTTTAGTGTTTACATCATATATAAAAAGTTCATAATCTTTGCCTTCATCTTCATATAAAATCAATTCATTTTTTAGGTCAAAATCGTGCGTTATTCCTGTCAGCTCTTCTTTACCTGTTGCTTTATCATATAACCAAAAATAAGAGTGACTAGTCCCTCCTCCGTTACCATGTAATACGAAATAGTCATGGAAATCAATTTCATGAAAATATCGCATATAATTTGCTATAAACGTATCAACTAATAAATATGTATTATCTTTTTTACCTTTTATTAATCTAAAATTTATTACCTCTTCATTGTTTTCTATTGCAGGAAAAATTATCAATTTATAGTTGTTTTTTAGATTAAAAGAATCTGTTTTAATTGTATCTCCACTTTTATCAATAAAAACAGTTTCTTTAGTTATCTGTACCGCTTTTTCCTTAAAATCAGTTTTTCCTATATGATTCTTGCAACTTATATGGCAGAGAAACAAAATCATTAAAATTTTATTTTTCATAAACGATTCATGAATGATTTCCAGTAATACCCCTTATTTTTTGGATTTTCTTTATAAGCCTTCCAAAATATATGTCTCCCTGCAACTACTGTAGCTTTATTGAGCGTCATTCCCTTATTGAATTTATTTGTACCTTCAGTTTCATAATAGTCTATGTTTTTTTCATCTTGTGATCCAGTCGGAAAATTCCAATCGGTATTCTGAGAAGGAAAAGGTTCAAAAACATAAAGTTCATTAGAAGTTGATGTTACTACTTTTTTTTCTTCAAAAGGTATGGTAGCTAAGGCTTCCGTTTTTGTTTTATCTTTATCATGATTAATACCCGTATGTCGATAAAGACGCAGTACTCCTTTACTGTCGGGTTTATATTCACAACTGTTTATAAATTTCACCCATAATTCTTTGGTAATACTTATTCCTCCATCCTTTGTTGCTTTATTATGATTTATTCCTTTATCTGCAAAATCAATACCATCCCATAATACAGCTCCTTCAGAGTAATCTTTTTTTCCTTGTAGAACGTGTATTAATCCCTTTCTTGCATTTTTGTCCTCCGTATTTTTTTTGGAATCATCCAATGCAGTTTTTGAAGATACTGATGAATAATCAGTTGCTAACAACTTTTTAGCAAACTTACTTTGTTCCCCCATTGCTAAATCAGATCCTTTCTCAAACTTAACGGCATTAAATGTAGCTTGAGTAGTTGCAGCTGCACTCTCAAATGTACTTGAATCTTCTGCTTTTATTACGCCAGCTATGTAGCAGAAATTTTCGTGTGTAATGTCCAACTTTTTAATATTTAAAAAAGTATCTTTCTCTTTACCTTTTCCTTCACAAACATATACATCTTCTACATTTCCAGAATTTGCATTGTTATTGACTTTGCCTTCAAAAATACCTTCTGTATTATAAAAGTGTCCATTTATATATACAACACGATCTTCTTCCTCTTTAGGTGTATAATAATTGGGTTCACTAGGCGGCAGCCAAGATACTTGCCAAGGTTTTATTAGTTCTTTGCCATAATCTTGAATTGCTGGAGAAATAGTCAATACCGTTTGCATGTTTCCTGTTCCAAACGCATAGAATGTTTCAGAAAATTGTATCAAATAGGCATCCCTAAATTTATATTTCCTTACTGGAGAATCTTCATCACCTTTATTATAAAAGTGTATTTCTCCTTTCTCCATCCTATCCGTTTCTTTCTCGACTTCCTTTGTCATATTATGAATAAAACAATCATCATCTTCCTGCGAAACAAAACTTACCGTAAGCATACCGCCATTTACGTCGCTGGTTATTGAGCCATCTCCGGCAGTAAATCTGTAATAATTTGTGTTTACCCAGAGTAACTCTCGTTCGATTCCTAAAATAAATAATTTAGCCGATCTCATAATTTCACCACTAATCTAGTATTGACCATGTACTGCTTCTTTGTGGTGCAGTTTTGGTTTCTTCACTAATTACAATGTTCTCTTTTCTAAGTCCTATGTATTCTAATTCGCTTAATTTTTGCCATAAGCGCTTTAAAACTCCAAGAAATTGATTTAGTTTTACAAGCGTTTGTGCTATATCATTATGGTCATAGACTGCATTTTTAGCATCAAACAATACTGCTAATAATTCTGATGGCTTAACATCAATCCATTCGTAATAATACTGTAACAGTACTTCTTTTTCTTTGTCATCCATAAGGGTTAAGGTAGAAAGAAGATGATTTGCCAAAACAATTATCTTGTCAAACATATACACCGGAGACTCTTCTGAAGCTATGTTTTTAAGATAGAAGCAGTGCTCTGCATAATAATCTATTATTTTAGTGCATAGACTAAATGTGTTCGCCACTAGTCTGTTATTTGCTGAGCTTTGCCCATTCTTTTTATGGATTTTTATTGAAAAATCATTTAACAGATATAACTCGTTATTTACTTTTGTAATAAACTGATTTAAAATTTCATTGTTTTTCGTTTTTACAACCGGAGTTATATATTTATCATCTGTAATGAAAGTCCCGTTTTGGAATGCTATTTTTCTGACTATCAAAAAGTAACCTTCCAAGAAATTATCGTTTACTTCTTTTTTGTTGATGATATGCAATTTTATTTCCGGTAGTGCATGCGGATGATGTAAAGGAATCATCTCCGGATCTGGAATTCCCACAGGTATTAACTCATAAGGATTTATAGAAACTATTACATAATAATCCTCAGTAGAGTTTCTATCTAAATCATTGGCATTAATGCTTACTTCCGGCAATTTTGAACCATAGATATCTTGGTTGAAGGAAATTATATGTCCATTTTTGGCGATTAATTCACATTTTTTCAAATAGGCCACTAATTGCCCTCCTTCTATTTTTATTTCAATATCAATTGATTTGTCATTTGCTGTTTGAATACAACCATAATTAAAATTGTTTAACTGAACTTTATTATAGTCACTTACTATTGTTATAAAGTTGAAATAATTATCGATAAAATGGTCTTTGGTTAGCTTTACACCATCTGTCCAGTTAATTGGTAAATGCTTGTTAGATTTCATAATTCTATATGTGTTTTTTTAAATGTCTTTATTAAATATTTTGATTTTTGTCCGTCAAAAAATTATTGTTCTGTTATCATTTTTTAAAATAGCATATGTTACCCATTACTCTAAAATTTGATTTTCTTCTCCTTTATTTAGGATAACCCTTTTAGCAAAAATGATTTGCTTATTTTTTAGCTTGCTTTCTGCAATAGTTTCATGTGGATTCAGCTTTCTTATAAATAGCGGAAAACTAAAATACTTTGCGGTATAAAAGATCCAGCCCGAATCTTCATTTTCTGCACTGGATTCTATGGCATCATTTGGAAATCTATAATTCTGGTCTTCAATAAACTTATCAAACCAATTCCCCAGATTTACTTCCTGGGCTATTTTTACGTCAAATTTTGAAAAGAATTCAGAATTGGCTTTTTTCTTTATGTTGATAGATACCTGCATTAAGCGGAACTTATCTATATTGTCCCAATAATCAATATCTTTTCGTTCTCTCCCTACTCTCCAATATTCATAAAATGGGTCTGGAATTTGTAAAAATTTCTTTTTTGATTCTATAAAAAAGATTCCTACAAATACCCATAGTATATTAAGCATACTTATATGGGCATAGCTTGATATTGCTATATAATTAAACACTAAATAGTATATCCAGGAGGATAGGATTGTCACAATTAAAAACAAAAATAGTTTTGCTGGTGCGCTATCCTGAACATTCATATTTTGAAATAAGGCGGTATCCATAAAATATATCAGTCCTATTCCGAGCATTAAATAGTAAAAAACAGAAAACAACAAGCCTAACCAAATAAACTCATTGTTGAAAAAAGCGAATAAACATGGTAATGCCGCTATAAGCGAAAAGCATAAAACAAATACTATGGCCGATTTTGTTTTGATTTTTATGCCGGAAAACTGACTCATTATAAAAGTTATAATCAGTATAAGTAGCGGTGCCAATAAGTATTTTAAAAAAAAGGGAAGCATTGTATTCATGGGGGTATGTTTTTTTCTTTATTGTCGTTTAAAAATTATAAAATGGTATTTATGCCTAAATAGTTTTCGTTTAGTTTTATCCCTAATTGATAGTTATTAAAAAAAACGATATCTATTTTTCTGTTACTAATGATAAAATACTCTAATACTTTACGAGTAAGTGCCATCTTGCGCTCTAAAATGGAGTAATCTATATTCCCTTCAAAATACAGACTAACCTCTACATCATCTATCTCACTTTCTACAGATCCGCAAAGTCCTAAATCAAAACCTAATACACCTTGGCTTAATTTTAAAAAAGGTGATGCTGTAAAAACATGTTTTTTATATTTTAGTTTTACCTCATTACCCAATAGCATTTCTAAAACTTTTTCCAGCTCCGGAAGGTTTTCTTTTAGCTTTTCTGACTCACACAGATAAATAAATAAGTTCTTTTTTTGGAGTTCAGTCAAATCAAATTCAATGGCGATTAACTCATCTACTATATTTAGAAACAAGTCAATTTTATCATTAAATAGGTGAAGACTTCTTATTGAGGCATCTGTATTTGCAAAAAAGATTTCGTTATCAAATGGCATGAAGAAATCCAAAGCATCATTTTCTGCCTCTTTGTTTTCTTTTACAGCCTCTACAATCTCTTTGTTAGACATTGTTGGATTACTGACTGATAAGGGATGAAAAAGTAATTCCGGCAAATTATGATAGATACTATTTTTTGCCAGATGCAAAACAAGTGCTTCCTTAGTAAGTCTTGAACCTTCCTGATACAACATTGTAGAGATATCAATAGCATCTCTGGAGTTATTTCTTTTTGAAAGCCCTTTGTGTCTAACAAAAACTTCGGTTTCACCTTTTAGAACATTTTGCAATTCATAAAAAAGAATCTCTGCTCTTAAATTGAAATTAAGCTGTTGTTTTAAAACTGCTATATCTTGTTCCATAACTTATTTCTTTTCCCAGATAAATTCATCCTCTTTTATATCTAAAACTATTGTTTCGTTTTCAAGGATGGCTTCTGATATAATTAGTTTTGAAATTGTTTTCTTGAGATACGTTCTTACTGTTCCAGCAATAGGTCTTGCACCATATTTTTTAGAGAATCCTTTATTGGTTAGATATTCTAAAGCACTATCTGATAAATCAAAAGAAATATTTTTGATGCTCTTTAATTGTTCCTGCAAGCGACTAAGGTGTAATTTAAAGATAGCTTTTGCTATTTCTATATTAATTGGGGCAAATGGTACAACTTCTGTCAAACGTCCTAAAAACTCAGGTCTGAAATGCTGACTCATAATATCAATTAATTGATTTGAAGTAGGTAAATGACCGCTTTCTATTTGTTCCTGAATCCATTGACTACCTATGTTAGAGGTAAAAATGATAATTGCATTAGAAAAATCTCCTTCGCGTCCTAATTTGTCGTGAACCTTACCTTCGTCCATAATTTGTAAAAACACATCATAAACAGAGGCGTGTGCTTTTTCGATTTCGTCAAAAAGTACAACTGAATAAGGCTTTTGTCTGATTTTATTCACCAGCATACCTCCTTCTTCATAACCTACATATCCTGGAGGCGCTCCATATAATAAAGCGGCTGAATGTTCTTCTTTAAACTCTGACATGTCAAATCGGATCATGGCATTTTCATCGTCAAACAACAATTCGGCCAATGATTTTGTTAATTCTGTTTTTCCGGTTCCTGTTGGACCTAAGAAAAAGAATGATCCTATAGGCTGTTTAGGATTGCTCAAACCACTTCGAGATTCAATAATTGCTTCCGAAAGCGTTTTTATGGCATGTGACTGTCCTTTTACTCTTTCTTGTAATTTATCCTCTATGGTTAGCAGCTTTTCTTTTTCTCCAGCGCTTATTTTTCCCAATGGTATACCGGTTGCATTAGAGACAACTGCTAAAATCTCAGATTTTGTAACGGTTGTAATTTTTTCTTTTGCAATAGTTTCTATATCAGCTGACAGCTTTTCTATATCCTCATAAGTAACTACCTCTTTTTTGGAGTTTTTAACGTTTTCAACTGCATTAACTTTACTGGTTACTACACAGCTTATTCGGTTATATATTTCCTTTTTCAGCAAACTTATTTTTGACTCATTATCTGGCTCACATTCTTTTATTTGCTCTTTTATCTTTACAATTTCAACTAGTGAATTTGCATTAGAAACAATTACTGAAGAAGCTGTTCTGTCTAATAAATCGATTGCTCCATAAGGCAGCTTTTTTTCTTTATAAAATCGCTTAGACAAATGGATAGCTTCTTGTATAACCTCGCTACTGATAGCTATTTTATAATGCTTTTCCAGTTTGTTTTTATAAACTTCCAGACATTCTAGCAATAATGAATAATCTAATTCTTCTATGAAGATATCTTCAAACTTTCCATTTATGGTGGTTCCCTCTATTGATTTTCTATAAGAATCTGAATCAATTGAAGCTATAATATTGATCGTACCCTCCGTTAATTGTGTATTTATAATATTGATTACGGCATTCGATTTTGAGCTTGATGAGTTTAACAATACCTGTATGTCATCAATAAAAAGTATGCTTTTTCCGTTTTTGGCTACTTTTTCAAAAATTTCGATTAGTTTCTTAGAAATTTCATTTTCGCTGGCACAATTTGCCACCAGTTTGGATACATTCAATGACAGCACAAGTGTCTCCTCAAAGAAATTAGGATCTGTTTCGTGTAAATAATAAATAAGATTTTTTATGATACTGGTTTTTCCAACACCGGACTCTCCTATCAATAAAATACCGTGATTCTCATATCGCTCTATATTTTCCAGAATCAGTCTTACTTCCTTATTTCTGCCAATAATATAGCTGCCTTCCTCAATATTATTCTTTTTATATAATGGATCGCAATAATTTATATCTATAGTTTCCTCACTATCAGACTCATCTGCCAGACTAAAACTTTTTTGGGTATTTCGCAATCCAAAATGTTTTAGAAGCTCTTTATCACTTAGATTTAATCCATCTATTTGTTTGTCACTATACACCAATCCTGGTTTTATAATGGCTATAAAAACACAAAACGCATCGATATAATCTGCTCCTAATCTGATTTTATTGAAATTTGATTCTGAAAAAACATGCTCAACCTCATTATCAGCTGTTATGCTATTATCATTGTTTTGAGACGAAGTATATACTTCTTTTCTCACATCAAACCACTCTTTTATATATTCTATGTCTTTTGACAATGTTCTTAATACTTCTACCAATCCCGTTGGCTCAAATAATAATGCATAAGCCAAATGTGCAACACCATAAGTGCTATGCCCATCCTGTATTGCTAATGACTTAGCAGATTTAATTGCAGATAATAAGCTTGGACTATAATCTAATTCATTCATAAGTTTAGTTTATTGTAATTTGAAATGGGATGTTCATAACGGATTGTTTTTCTAATGTTTCTTTTAGAAACAATCCTATTTTTTGCTTATTTTCTATCTGTAAAGCATATTTTTCTTGTAAAATGACCTCTATGTCAATGGTTCTGAATACGCCTTTTTTTCTTTGGTCGCTAATACCTACTCCATCTTTTATTACTATCTCTTCTGTAATATCTCTTAAATGATATTGTACGGCTGATTTTATATCTTGTTTGGTTACCAATCGCTCTCTGGATAAAAAACCATATCTAAGATTGATTAGTTTCTCGACTTTATTATTTCTATAAATTCCTCCAACTGAACTGGTTTCAAAAACGGTAGAATCCGGAGCTAATTCCGATAAAACGGTTTGTTTTAAAATTGTCCCGCTTTTTAAATTATTTGCAGCTTGCCCATTTGAAGTCCAATAAGAGCAATATAGAATTTTAGATTTATCGGTTTCATGAATCAAAGCATACACTTCTTCTTCATCATTTACCTGACTATAACTGCTATTAATTTTGTTTTCTATTGAATTGATTTCTTCATTGATTTTAGTCATCGTGGCATCAATATAATCTGCATTGATATTCGAAAAAATACTAATGTCTTCTCTTAACGCACGAGCTAATTTTTTAAGGAAAAATTTAGCATTACGGGAATCATAATTTTCTAAACCTCCGTAAAAAAGGGTAAATGTATTTGAAGTAAGATGATTGGGCTGTTTTATACCATTGATAAATTCAATATTCTTTTCGTTAAAAATCTTCATCACATCAAGAAAATGAGTATTTCTTTCGGCTTTCATAGGAAAGAGACGTCCTTCAATCTTAGCATTATGAACCCTATGATTTAATTTTCTATTGACAATTGGAAACGTATTTATTTTTATTTGAATTTTATCCAATTCTTCTTTAGAAAAGATTTCAGGAAACACAAATTCTAACCAAATCAATCCAGAATTTAACTTGCTGGATTTTAGCACTTCTTTATCTATTTGAAACTTATCTAAAATGGTTTCATAGACTAGATTTTCTGTATCTAGTTTTAATTTATAAATAAAATTTTTATAGAATGCTTTTACCGTTTCTGTATAATGCTTGTTATCTCGAACTTTATCGAAAGTTTCATTTTCTATTTCAAGAATATTTCCAGCGGTATCCTTTACAGTTACAAATTTTAAAAAGGCATCCAATGATGAATTTTCGGTTATAAATGTAAATTTTAAGGAATTTAGTATTTCCAGATTTTCTTTCGAAATATCCAATCCAACCCATATACGATGATCTAAGATCTTGTTTTTTAGAGGCAAATTCGAGACATTCTTTAAAGAGTCAATCAAAAAGGAGTCATACATTTGGAAACTAACCTCACCCTCAATAATGTTTTCGTTTGCAAAAGGAGTAAAATGAATATCATAATTAATATTATTCATCATGCTCGATTTTACGACAAACTCAGTATCATCATTTAGAATAACAACACCGTTAGTAGAGGTTGTACTGGCTAAGGCATGAGCAGGCATTGGCAAATTCCATTGACTTGGTACAATTTCCTGAGCTATACGCTCGATAATTTTATTATCAGATTCTACTCCTTCATGATGCAAATAATAAAGTTCATGTACAAATATCTCTAACAGCATCATCACCAAAGGATCTGCCATATTGATATCATCTATTCCCCAAATTTCTAAGCATTTTTTTTGTATCCTGTTTTTTATTTCGATAAACTTGGCGTCTTTCATATCTTATATTATTGAGAAATTGGGCTTATATTTAATTTTGTATGAAAATTAAAAGGAACTGAACTATCTACGATAGAGCCTTTTACGATTATGTTGGCTTTTCTCCTGATGCTTGATCTTAACTCTTTATCATCGATCTCATCTAAAGAAATGGTAACTTCACTAAGAACTAGCCTTTTTTCAAATTCGGTAATGGATTCGAATAATGATTTCCGAACCAAATCTTCCCAATCTCTTTTCTTGATATGTTGATTAAATTCTAAATCCCAAATGATAGTTCCATACTGAGGTGTCTCTGGAATTTCTCCAAAAGAAGTTGTAACTATCATCATAATATTATACGCTATCGATTCTTCTATCTTACAAAAATTCTCTTGAGAACCTCTTAGTAAAGATTTGAAATTAACCGGATATTTTAGATATTTCATTTTTAAATAATGGTAAATTGTTTTTTAACAAAATCGGGGCCACTAGTTTTTTTTTTACAAACCAGTACAAAAATCGAAATAAAAAACTTACTAATCAACTTAAATTACAAGTATTTTTTTTATTAATTTGCACTATGTAACTAAAAATCTTATAAAATTATGAGCATGTTCAATTATGGTATTGGTGGCAATGAGGTAAAAGTTGATGCTAGTGAATCAATTTTGGAAATTCCTTCTAACAGAACACTATTAATCCAAAAACTTACAAACGAGCAACCTGTCGGCCCCGAGGCAGTTTATGATTTACAAACGGTAGAAGCCGTTTTTGACAAATTCAAACCTAGTGTAGATTTTGAATTTACTACTGAGGATGGTTCCGATTTGAATGAATCGATGGTATTTAAAAATTTAGGCGATTTTGGAGCAAAATCTATCAAAGAAAACAGCCCTTTTTTGAATAAATTAAATACAGAGAAAGAGCAAGCTTATAAAATTGTGCGTCAACTCTCAAGCAATAGAGGTTTAATCAAAGCTATTCAAGATCCTGCTGTTAAGGATGCTATCATCGAATTACTTGAAAACGCTAAAAATGAAATCAATAACAACAAACAATAAATATGGCAACTCAAACTAAAGAACAAAAAGTTCAAGGTTCTTCAATCGAACAATTGCTACAAGAATCTCCAAGTAGCAAAATAAATTTATTAAACGAATACGGAGGTTTTGCCTTTTTAGAAAACGTTATTGACGGATTATCTAACTTAAACCCTACAAGAAAAGCAAGAAAAAATATTTTTCTTAACGATGCTCAATGGGAAGGTGAAAGAACAAATCTTACCAATAAAATTGATTTATGGTTGGATTTACTAAAAGGAAATGGTTCTGTTGAATCAATGATTGAAGTGGCTAATGCAAAAGCTACATCTACAGATTTAACATTAAACAAGAACTTAAAATACGCTTTGAATGTTTCTAGAGAATTAGAAACTTCATATAGAAGTGTTGCTTTATTCTATAAGAATACTGAAAGTGATAAAATCAAAAATGTAACTATCTTAAATGCAGATTTATCTCAATTGAAAGATTTAGATAATACTTTGTTTTTTGATTATGTTTCAAATGAGTTGAAACAAAATTTTGATAGATTAGATTTAAGAAAAAATTATTCTATTCTTTCTGTACCAGGGTATTTAGGTTCTAATGCCGTTTTAGACAAATGGTCTAAGATAGCTCATGAAAACAAAGCTGTTTTATTGACTGACTTCCAAGATCTTGAAACACCAGATGACGTTATAGATATTTTCTTTAACGCTAATCATACAGGAGGAGATGTACATAAATCTAATACCATCATGACTTGTAACTATTTATTAGGAAGAAGTAAATATGATGAAGTAGGAGAAGAAGACAACTTATATGTACCACCATCAACTTCATTAGCTGGTAAAATATACAAAACTTTAATGTCTCAAGTTGTTGCGGGTAAAAAGTTTGGAGGTCTAAATGAAGTAGAAAGTGTTCGTTTTGATTTGAAGAAAAGCGAAATTTCTGAACTTGAAAAAATGGGGCTTGTACCAATGGTAAATGAGTACAGTAAAATCATGGCTTTCTCTGCTAAAACATTATTTAATGGAGATAACTTAGGTTTACAAACGTATTCAGTAGTTAGGGTATTTGACCACATTACAAAAGTACTTTTCGATTTCTTAAACAGAAGAGCTTTCGAAAACTGGACTACAAGAACTGAAGCTGACTTAAGAAGTCAAATCATTAAGTTTTTAGATGGAATTAAAGGTCCAACTAATCTTATTGAGAAGTTTACAGTAATGAAAATTGAGCAAGACAAGACTCAAAAGGATAGAATTTTATTAGATATCCATATCACACCTTATTTCCCTGCTAAAAGTTTCGTAATTCAATTAGACGGACATAAAGGAGATGGTCCAGAAGAGGCTGTATGGCATAGTGATTACAAACAAGTTTAATAAATCACACCATTTATTTTATACCCCAAAAATGTTTAATACCATTTTTGGGGTATTTTTTTATGCAAATTTTCAGAGCAAAATCATTAGAAAAAATGTTTGCTAAATCATGCATAAAATACTCATTATAAAAAGATAGCGCTTATAAAAAACATAGTTCTTAACGCTTTTTAAACTAAAAAACTCCATTTTAATAACTAAAATTTTTCACGCTTTGTACATAAAAAATTAGGCATCATCGATTATAAAAACTTAATTTGCGAACCCAAATCAAAAAAATACCCCCAAATTAATGCGTTTTTATATTCTATTTTACCTACTTATCCTTTGCACAATTCCAACTGCACAAGCACAATTAAAAGCCATCACAGACCAAACCGATTACCCTTTCTGGATTAATCTTCCTAATCAGGATGTATTAGATAAAAAAGCACCAGTTATTCTATTTTTACACGGAAAAAGCTTATCCGGCACTAATTTGAACCGGGTAAAACGCTACGGTGTAATCCGAGCAATCGAAAGAGGAAAAGAAATACCTGCCATTGTAATTGCTCCGCAAGTGTCTTCAGGACCTTGGAATCCGGATAAACTTTTAAAACTTTTAGAATACGTACAAAGCAACTACAATACCGATTTATCTAGGGTATACGTATGCGGAATGAGTTTAGGAGGATATGGTACTTTTGATTTCGCTGGTAAATATCCCGATAAAATTACTGCAGCAGTAGCTATTTGCGGAGGCGGAAATCCAAAAGAAGCTTGTAATCTAGCAACAGTTCCATTATGGGTTATTCATGGAAACAAAGACTTTATTGTCCCAATTTCAGAATCCAAAAAAATGGTCAAAGCCATTCAGACTTGTAAACCAGATGCCAACCTCACTTTTACTATTGTTAAAGGTGGTAATCATGGTAGTGTAGAAAATTATTTTAGAGAAGATAAAATCTATAACTGGATGCTGAATCAATGTAAATTCATTCCATAAAATACTATCAAATAGTATCACTCATTTTTGAAAGCTGTTCCTCTTTTACTAATTCACTTTTGTGATTTTTAAAAACAGTATTCAATATGTACTGACATACTAAGTTGCTTTCTATTTTGTCTGCTATAGCTGCTTTACCTATAAATACAGGTTTATCTCCATCGCTTTTTGGGATGCATCCATGGGAACCACTGACCAATGTAGCATCTAATGGAATAACATTCATAAGGGTACGAAATCCTAGCTTTTTTCTAATTAATTTTAGCACAATGCGTGGTAAAATAAACTTCTTTTTAGGATCTAAAAACAGCTCTACAGGGTCATAACCCGGTTTTTTATGAATTTCTACAGTACGGGCAAAATCAGGTGCTTTGCTATCATCTAACCAATAATAATAGGTAAACCAGCTATCTTGTTCTGATACAAGAACAAGATCACCTGCTCGTTTGTGATTAAGATTATACTCTTTTTTTCCTTCATCATCCAACACCATTGCTACTCCAGGCACTTTTTCCAGCAATTTTTTGAGTTCAGAAAGATCACTCTTTTCTTTTACATATACATGAGCTACCTGATGATCTGCTAATGCAAAAGCTTTACACTCTCCTGTATCTAATAATTCTAACCCTCGTTCTTCTCTAATCTGTAAATAGCCGTGAATACGAAGAAATCTATTGATGTGGATTGGATTAGTAGATTTAGTAATCCCATATTCAGATAAAACAATAGGTTGCACTCCTTTACTTTCAAAATACTCAATCAAATTTTTACAGACTTGATCAATAGCTTTTACTTCTGCATCGATTTTTGATGATCCGGGCTCAAATTTTTGACAACAATAATCCAAATGAGGTAAATAAATTAAGTTGAGCGTGGGATTATGCCATTCATAAACCAACTTTGATGCCTCTGCAATCCATTGACTGGAAAGAATGGTTGTTTTTGGTCCCCAAAAATCAAAAAGCGGAAATACACCAAGTTTGTCCTGTAAGCGATCACGCAACTCAGCAGGTTTTGAATATGAATCCGGCTTTTTTTGTCCGTCAGCCCAATACTGTGGACGAGGAGTAACTGTAAAATCAGCATCTGAATACATGTTATACCACCAAAATAAATTGGCACAAGTAAAAGTTGGATCAATCTTTTTTGCTAAATCCCATATTCTTGGAGATTGTATCAGCTTATTTGATTGCTTCCACATCTTTACTTCGGCATCCTCTCTATCATACCAACCGTTACCTACAATACCATGCTCAGAAGGCCATTTACCTGTTAAGTAAGTTGTTTGGGCTGAACAGGTAAGAGCCGGTAATACAGGCTCAATAATACTTAAATGTCCGTTTTTTTTAAGCCATTGATGCAAAAATAAATCTGGATTTTGAAGTAAAGTAGTTGTAAGTCCTACTACATTAATGACGGCTGTTTGTTGCATGGTTTTAATATTGTTGTGTACTTTTAAAGTATCAATTCAGATAATTATTAAATCATAAATAGTTTTTGAGAACAATTTAATTGAGAGTACTTTTACATAGTCTCGACATTTTTATTTTTTTATCCCCTATTCCCTATGGCTGAATAACTATTTTTTTTAAATGTTTCGTTGGCTATTGTATTCATAACCCACTCTAATTCTCTTTCTATAGATTCTACCAAATCCGTTTGCAAATGAGAAGGTAATACCTGCCATGTATAGGTTTCTATTTCCAAATGTTTGGTAAACTCTTTTTTACACCAACTTTCCAGAACACTAATAATTTCATTTTGGGTAGACTGCAATAGTTGGAAATCTTCAACAAATATTGGAACGTGAAAATGCGTACGAAGCTCCTCGAAGTCAATACAATTCATAGCCTCTATACCTTTACCTAAATCATCAAATTTCAGCAACTCCCCACCAATTGTTTTTATTACCACCTGATGCAGATAGGTAGGCTCATCAAAAATGCGCAAATGCTGTTGTTGATCAGCAATTGAGACTGTATCCGAAGCTTTGCATTTAAGGGCTGCACTAATTTGTAATTTTCCAATCTTCAAGCCATGTTTTTCCATTTTTTGCAATACCTCTTCACTTTTTTCAAAGCCAACTGCAAAATGACAAACATCGTAACAAAGTTGTATATGAGTGCGCATGTATTCTTGTGCCTGCGAATTACTGCACATAAGAGTAGAAGCTAACAATGAAGCTCCTTCTTGAAGCAAATACTCCTCAAAGAAAGCGATATATTCATCGCTATTTTCAATTACTCCATCAGGCTCCGGTTCAATATTCAAATGCATTTTTTTACCCCTAGTCTCGTGGAATTTCACTAACTGAGCAACTAAATATACAAGCTTTTTTGTTGCGGTTTGTTTCACTTGATTAAGCTCTTCCTCTGTTCTATGCCAATGTTTATACGAAAGCGGAGAAGTTGAAATACCACCTTCCATGTCAGATGGCAAGAGTTCACATAGAATCGTAAAAAGTAACTGGGTATAACTCAATCTCTCGTTACTTGTCCAGTCTGGTAAATGGACTTTATCTTTTACAGCTTCATCATGAAAATTGCCATACGGAAATCCATTTATAGTAAATACATACATCTCATTTTGCAGGAGCCAAACTTTAAACATCAATAAGTTACCATCTTGCAATAGTTCGGTGGCAGCTTGATGCGAAAGACGCAAACCTATACCAAAAGGCTCATAAGGGGATACTTTTTTTTTGATAGGGACACAATAGTCCACTATATTTTTAAAAACAGCCTCCCATGATTCACCAGCATGAATATTGGTGCAATAACTTAAATGACCATTTTGACTAATTAGCATATTGCGGTATTTAAATGGTGAAACGAAGTAATATGTTGAATTGAATCAGCTATTTGTGTGTTATCGAGAAAATGCACTTCTTCACCTTTGCCAATCTCTCTTAATAACATAATAGTAAGTTGTCCTCCCAGATGTTCCCTAAATTCATCCAAACCTTTTATAACCTCATCTAGTTTTATAGTAAGCATAGGATGAGTTATAGAAAACCCTAATGCGATAAAACAGTTTAAAACTCGATTTAAACTATACTCATCAATTTTTTTTGATAAAAAAGAATATGTAACATCAAGTGCTATACCAATTGCTACTGCCTCTCCGTGTGTAACTTCATAATTAGTGAGTTGCTCCAATTTATGTGCAGCCCAATGTCCGAAATCTAACGGACGAGATGAACCCTTTTCGAAAGGATCTCCTTCTTTAGAAATATGATGGGTATGTAAGGCTGCGCAACGAATGATTAGCTCTTCCATAATCTCAGTATCTCTATTATTGAGTAATTGAGTATTACTTTCTATCCAATCAAAAAAGGCAACATCTTTGATAAGCGCTACTTTTATAGCTTCAGAAATACCCGATCTCCAATCGCGCTGACTAAGTGTTTTTAAAAAATCAGAATCGTTGAGTACTGCATAAGGAGGTGCGAATGTTCCCAGGAAATTTTTCTTTCCAAAATAATTCATGCTGTTTTTAACCCCAACCCCTGAGTCATTTTGTGACAAAACCGTTGTTGGTATCCTAATTAAACGTACACCTCGATGGGCTATAGCTGCCGCATATCCTACAGCATCGAGTACCGCTCCGCCACCAATGGCTATAAGAAACGAATGTCTGTCTATTTTGTTATTGTTGATTAGTTCTAAAACCTCTTCAATATGATTTGGATTATTCTTAACTACTTCCCCTCCTTCTACTACAAGAAAATTAGTCTCAGTAACTATAAATTGATGATATTCAAAATAACTAATAATGTTTGTGACCAATTGGTCTGTACAATCTACAACCCCTTTATCAATTACAATTGCTACTTTGGGTTGCTGAAAAAAAGGTTCCTTTTTAATCACCTCTATAAGTGATGTATTGCTAACATCAAATATGGAACGACTAAAAATAATATCATAATTAAATGAGACTTGAAAATTTTGTTGAAGTATGTGTTGGTGTTTCATTTTTTGTGGGGGTATAATCAAGTGACCGCAAATTTTTTGGCCAATAAAATAGATAATGGTAATAAAGCGAGAACTGGCAAAGCATAAAACAATCCTGCTGAACCTGCCACATAACTTGCATTAAGTGGAATTAGTGACAGCACTCCTGTTTTTACAGCTTTTTGAATATATATAGGCTGATTGTAAATGAAGGCCTTGTATTTAGCGAAAAAATTAATGCCATACCAAAAAAGTAAAAAAGGTAATAAAACCCAAAATCTAAATCCAATTATGTAGCCTATGTAAAAAAACAAGGCTACTACAATTGCATCTAACATGAGCGCAAGAAGTATCGCTGATTTATTATTTCCAAACGCTTCTTTTTTTGCTGTTAGCGTTATGGCTGCTATGAATATAATAGGGATAATCCCAATGTACCAATAATTAGCAACTGCATCATTAATAATACTCATTCCCAAGAGTAAATTTCCTCCTCGACAAAGTCCCATATTTAAAGGTCCTGCAACTGAATAATGCTTACTTATTTTATCATAACTAAGTGCCAGCAGACTAATAATAAGTGCCAAAATACCACTAAGTACTGATACTGCAAAAGCTACTCCAATTCCCATTAACAGCATTGTAGATCCTAGCAACAGAGCCTCATTTTTACTCACTAAACCACGAGGCAGTATTCTCTCTGGGCGGTTAATGGTATCCGCTTCCAAATCAAAAATATCATTAAATACAATTCCTCCTCCATATAAACCAATAGTAGATAATATGAGTAACACTAAATCAAGTATAAAATAATTACTTGCTGTATTGAAAACCAGAACTCCCGAAATAGCAACACCTGCTATAATATCAGATACAGCTGTAATGATATTAGCAGGGCGCAATAGGGTAAGCAAATAAAATATTTTCTTAGACATTTAGTTTTCGATAATAATATTAGGATATACAATTTCTTGAGCTTCTTGTCCTCTCAATATACCGTTTCCTTCAAATAATGAATCTTGTGTAATTGTCATTTCGCTTTTCCAATCTTCCTCGCTCATTTGTCCGCTCTGAGAATAGGCGGTTAATGCGTTTTTATAACATGTCAAATGAACATCTTCTTTGGCTATGCCTCTTTCGAGCATTAAAGCTGCTGTTTTAGGAACAGATAAAGGATCACTAACTCCCCAATCGGCTGAACTATCAACAATAATCCTTTCAGATCCATATTGTTTCACAACCTCAACCATACGTTCATTCCCCATTTTGGTATTAGGATAAATCGTAAAAGCGGCCCAGTACCCTCTATCCAAAACGTGCTTAGCTGTTTCTTCGTTATTATGGTCTATAACTACCATATGAGGGGCAATTCCGTGCTCTTCTAACACATCCATACTTCTAATGGTTCCATTTTTTTTATCTCTATGCGGAGTATGAACCATCACTGGCAAATTAAATTTCAATGCCAGCTCAATCTGTAATCTAAAATACTTATCCTCAGCTGGAGTTTGATCATCATAACCAATTTCCCCAATAGCAACCACTCCTTCTTTCGCTGCAAACAAAGGCAATAACTCCATTACCTTTTCTGCCAGAGCTTCATTGTTTGCTTCTTTTGAGTTTAAACCTATTGTACAATAATGTTTAATTCCGAATTGGGAGGCTCTAAATCTTTCCCAGCCCACTAGGGTGCTGAAATAATCTTTGAAAGATGATGCTTCTGTTCGGGCTTGCCCTAGCCAAAAAGCAGGTTCAATAACAGCCACAACTCCTGCGGCACGCATAGCTTGGTAATCATCAGTGGTTCTGGAAACCATGTGAATGTGCGGATCTATATAATACATAAACTAAAAATTTGATTGTGAATAATGTTGCTCTCCTATTTCTTCCCATGAAGTTTCACTATTTAGTGTTACTTCGGTTTGAAATGTATCTTGATTATAAAATGAACTGTCTTTTAGGACTTTTATAGCAGCTTGCTGGGTTAAACTATCTCCTGAATTTATAGCATTGAATAAATCTGATGCTATGTCTTGATTTACATATCCGGCAACCAATCGCCAAATTTCGGGCGTAACTAATCTTCCTGCAGACCAGCGTTCGTGAATATAATCATGTACTATTAGGGCAAGTTTTTCGTTTTTACGTAGATCTAAATCGACAATTCGATAAAGTGGGCGCCCCATAAAAACGGCTTTTAGAACCAATTGATTCCATGCATCAACCGGTAAATGTTCTGCAGCAAATGGGTTTTCTAATGCAATCGCATCAAAAACAGCAACCATATTGGTTCTGATTCCTTCTTGAACCAGTGAAACAAAATCCTGAGCATTCTCTAAAAAAAACAATCCTTTATACAAACAGATAAGTTCTTTTATATCTGCCATTTCGGCTATTTTTTTTAGTACTTCCTCGTTTTGGTCTATTGGAATGTGGATCATTAACAAACTGCGACAAAGCTGTTGCAGGTCCCAACTACTCTTTGTAAAACTAGGATATAGTTGTTCTAGTGACTCTTTTTCTTGCGTTGTCCATTCTGGAATAGTTGATGAAATGCGTCTGGAGATCAATCCAAAAGCCTGAAAAAACAGAGCCTCATTTTCGAATGAGAGAACACTTTCAAGCCAATTTAATTCAGAACTCGAAAGTTTGCTCTGAATTATTGGATACAATATTTTCTTTGAATTTGTTTTAATTGAAGTTTCCAACATTTTCTTAAATTTTATAATTAAGCACAAAACAGAGTTAAGATTGATCTATTTGATTCAAAATAAATTATAAAAAAACAGATCTATAATTTGCCGAGTAAATCCGAATCGATATCTCTATTTCTAGCAGCCCACTTACATTGTTTCAATTTTATTTCTTAAAATCAATACATGTTTAGTGTTTTGCAAAAATATAAGAAAAGTTGTAATGTAAAAATAATTTTAAACTTCTTTTTCTTTCATTATTAAAAACGCAATATTCATACATTTTAAATACAGAATTAATAAATATTGAATCTTAGATTCATAATAAAAGAATATTTCAAACTTAATTGACAATAGAACAAAGCTTTAGTCCGATCGAACATTCTTACATCAATATTAAAAAAAACTTACAACTAAATATTACAACTAATTCTTAACAAAAGGTTATGCTTTCATTATTGGCATAAACTATAGTGTTACGTCCAATTGCTTTATTTTGAGCATCAAGCCTAAATATCTTGCCGAATGACCAAAGAATTATTATCAGGATCCCGGAAAAAGAAAAAGTGATCTGTATATCCTTTATCTGATGTATTAGAGATAATGATTTGACCATCTATCTCATCAATTACTACTTTTTCACTTCTAAAATAATCTAGTGTTGCTTCTATATCGTTTACGACAAAAGTAGGAGTCGTTCCTGTTTGAGGTAATGGGTTAAAGGGTTTATCAATATCTTTATATAAGCCCAAAGTACAAATACTTCTATCCTTTGGGCCTAAATATAATTGCATAAAGGAATCTGCTCCATAATTCCCACCTGAATTGAGCGTATACCTATCATCTGTATTAAATCCTAGAATTTTCTCATAGAATTTTTTGGATTTAAGTATATCGCTCACAGATAGTTTAATAATAATCCCCTTAGACTTAAATTTCATTTTGGTTTTTATAACTTTTTGCAAAACAAATTATTCCCCAGTAACGTATTCAAAACTTGGTCCTGCCACATAACCTGGATTATTTGGATCTGGAATAGCTAGCAATTTAAGCGCATATAATCTTAAAGAAAACATGATTCCCATTGCTGCATTAATTTGATGAGGTTCCCCATTAAAAGTTTTATGCAAACTATTTAACAACGAAGTATAGTTATAATTAAAAAGCTTGCTGTTAATGTATGCCTGAGAATCCTTAGGATAATCGTTCATCTTAGGATTTGGCCACATATTTGGAACTAATTCCGGAAGAAAAGGAATTAGAGGTTCTCCATACATATATCCGCCAGAAGGATTTTTTTGTATTGTTTTACCTTTATAAATTTCCTCAAAACGATAATAATGTGCCAATTCTCTATGGTCGTCATCATCAATAGGTGAAACAAATGGATCTGTTGTTGTTCCTTCTCCTTGATCAATAATAATATCTATACCTCTTAAAGCTGTTTCCTCATCTATGATAGGAAACAATAATGAGGATGGATAAAAATCCTCAAAAGTCATTTGACGCTTCGGATTACCTGTGAAAATTGTTTTGCCATCGGCCTGAGCTTCGGCTTCAAGCGAAGTGATAATATTTTTTATGTTGGCATAAAATTCTCCAATAGTCAAGACATCAGAACTTACTAAAAGGCTTTTTATCTCAACTGGGTTTTCTGGCTCTTCAATTGTCATAAAAACATCATATACAAGCTCCAAAGAGAATTTTTTCAATGGCACTTGCAATCCGTTTTCTACACCACCTGGCAATACCCCTGGATATGTTGGAATAAAACCTGGTTTGTTCAACACTGGACTTCCTCCAATAGCGTTCAAAATATTACAGGCAATAGATAAGTGAAGCATTTCTTCTCCAACTACTGAACCTATTAAGTTAGATATTTGATCATTTCCCGTATTGAAAAGTGTAAAATTTGCCGTTAAATAAGGCGGAATTGTTGCATGCTCTAATTCGATTGCTGTTTGTAAAGCGTTTTTTAGATCTGCAAGGGTTTCAATTTTTATTGTATTAAGTAATATCATAACTATATTTTTTTAGATACTTTTATATGCTGTGCTTTCTTCTGTAATTTCCGCTTGTTTATCAATAACTCCTTGTAGGTAGTCTAAAATAACAGCTCTTTTATATCCTGACAAGTCTCTGGTAGCAGGCATATAATTAGGATCATGGCGATCTTTGCTAAAAACCAATTTTAATATTTGAGCATTATTTTCAAACACCGTCTTGTCTGCCAGATTAAAAACTCCTTTTGACATCAAGGGATACAAATTTGCATATTGCTGCATGATAGGCTGGATAAAGTTATCCCAATCAGGTACCATGTCTGTTTCTGGAGCACCAGAATAAATCTGAGTACTGATATAATTCGATTGATTGCAATAAGCAAAAGTTTGCGTGCTTAAAAAATAAGAAATGGCATATACTTGCCCATCGATATATCCTCTAGGATTTCCAGGATCTGGAGCTTTAAACTGAAGCTTTGCTTTTCCATTTACATCTGTCGTAATTTCGACTGGCTTTTTTTCCGAAAAATAAGCGATTTTAGGTACACCCATTACTGGTGGTGGTGGTCCAAGTAAATTTGCAGTATCATCTTGGAATTGAATTTTTACGTTAGATAGTGCTTTTCCGAGATTAGTAGCATAAAAATGAACTGTACATTTATCTTTTGGATCTAAACGGAATACAAATTTATCAGCACATGCATACTCAGCTGACTCATTATAAACATAGCTATACGTGGTGGTAGTTTGTATTGTAAAAACATCATTAGGTGTAGTTACCAATGCCACAATGGCAAGTGGGTATTGATTTGCTAGGTCTAATTGTTCATCAGAAAGATCAAAAGTACATATACCGGATGTCCCCATATACCAATCTGGAGCCGAATAATCTATTTTTCCTATATCTACATAGCTTGGTGAAGCTGAACTACTGTTATTTATAACCAGATGCAAATTTCTTGTTTCATTTACCAGACCTCCTGTTTTAAATTGCAGTGCATTTCCAAAATCAAGGACCACTTGTTTTAGTTTTTCATCTACCAATGCAGTAGCATAATTACAAGTTTGTACTTGTCCTGGTTGCAAATTCTGTGGAAGTGTACTTGGGAATAATTGTCTGCCTAACACAAAATGTTTTGGTTCTTTATTACTTGATGGCCCTATTGAACCCACAATTCTACCAAATGTAAATTGAGGAGATGTATTATTGCCATTATATCTATCTAGAGTAAACTGTATTGACAACTGATCAGAACTTACGCTTTTTAGTTCATTTAGGTATCGTGAATTCGATACTCCAAAATTCCAATTAAGATTCTTGATAATTGACTGATAAGTAGCTCCCGCAGCTGCATCATGAGTCTTATCAATCGATCTCGTGAACCAAATATTACTGAATGCCGCTACCTCATAATCTCCTTTCAGAAGTGTATTTCCGTCATTACTTACAATCCTTACAATAAGTCCCCAAAGTTCAGACACCATTTGTTGTTGGGTATCTAAGTCTACAATTTTGGCAGCGGTGCGACTATCAGTATCCATTATTGACATACCAATAATTGGGTCTAACAATGGATCATTAGTACTGGTTCCATCCTGATAGGTCACGCTTGTTATTTTACAACCTATAAATCGCCAGTTCCCCGTACCATCAGGATTCCACCAACCATTTGCTGCATCAGCTGTCTGGTAGTTTTGATATTCCGGTTGAAATGTTTCATTGTTATAATGTGTTGGATCATTATTAACCGTTGATGGATCGGCTTGAAACTGTCCTGAAAAGGTAAGTCGTGGAGTGTTTAAATATGACATCTTTATAATTTTTAATTTATAATTATTTCATGGTTATCCAATAAAAGCTACTATTTGAAATTTAATTTTTGTAAAAATCTTCTTTATAGCATTATTAGAAACCAAATCTAATTTTTTAAATATTTGAAAATCTAGGTATAAATACCTGTTTTTTAGAATATTTAAGATGTTAACACATTTATAACCTCCTATTTATTTTCACTTAATATCACATTCTAATTATATCCATATGCCATATGATTAAAAAAAATAGAACTATATAATCATTTATTACAACAATGGAAGAAAAATCTAATTCAAAAAAAATGAGCCCGATACAATATCGAGCTCATCATTATCAAATTTGATTATAAACTTGTTTAAACTTTTGGGGTGTTATTTTAAAATTTCTTTTAATTCGTCGAGTCCCACTTTTCTTTGTTCTCCAGAAGTCAAATCTTTCAAACTATATTGGTTCGCTTCCATTTCTTCTCCTCCTACAATTACTGCAAAAGGAATAAAGCGTTTATCTGCATGCTGAAACTGTTTGGCCAGTTTGGCATTATCAGGGTATAATTCTACTTTTATTCCTGCTGAACGCAATTCCTTGATTGCTTTCATAGAATAAAAAGCTTCTTTCTCTCCGTAGTTAATGAATAATGCTTTAGATGTTGAGGTAACTGTTTCTGGAAATAAACCTAACTCTTCGACTACCAAATAAATTCGGTCAAGTCCAAAAGAAATCCCTACTCCACTCATATTTTTTAAACCAAAAATTCCGGTAAGATCATCATATCTTCCGCCGCCGCCGATAGATCCCATGGCAACTGCTTTTGGCGGTGCCACTTCAAAAATAGCGCCTGTATAATAATTTAATCCTCTGGCCAATGTTACATCCAGATCTAAAATTGCTGTACTCAAACCTAGATTTATCACATTATCGCAAATAAAACGTAGTTCCTCTACCCCTTTCATTCCTTCCTCTGAAGCGGCTAAAAGTTGCGAAAGTTTTTCGATTTTTTCCGAAATTGTTCCAGTGAAATTAAATAAAGGCTGCACTTTGGCAATCGCTTCTTCGGAAATTCCTTTTTCGATCATTTCCTTTTTTACTCCATCCTCGCCTATTTTATCGAGCTTATCTAAAGCCACAGTAAAATCAATCAATTTATCGGATGCGCCAATAACTTCTGCAATTCCTGAAAGTATTTTTCTATTATTGATTTTGATTGTTACACCTTCCAATCCCAAAGCGGTAAAAACTGAATCATATAATTGCACCAACTCTACTTCTTGCCATAAGGATTTAGACCCTACCACATCCGCATCACATTGAAAAAATTCTCTGAAACGTCCTTTCTGTGGGCGATCAGCACGCCAAACGGGTTGTATTTGGTATCTTTTAAAAGGGAACTCGATTTCGTTTTGGTGTTGCACCACATAACGCGCAAACGGTACTGTTAGATCGTAACGCAATGCTTTTTCCGAGATACTGGAAGTCAACTTAATACTGTCTTTATTCTCTAAATGAGTAGCATTTGCTTTTGACAAAAAATCTCCTGAATTCAATATTTTAAAAATCAATCGATCGCCTTCTTCTCCGTATTTTCCCATTAAGGTTTCGGAATTTTCAAATGAAGGAGTCTCTATAGGTTGGAATCCAAATTTCTCAAAATTACTTTTTATAATTTGGATAATGTATTGTCTTTTTGCCACCTCAGCCGGTGAAAAATCTCTGGTTCCTTTTGGAATACTTGGTTTTGATGCCATTTTGTTAATTCTAGATTTTAGATTGTAGATTGTAGATTTTAGATTTATATATTATCCAAAATCATATTTTACTAAGAAAACCTAAATTGTTACGTTTTAAATTTCCAGCTGCAAATATCCTACTTTTAAAATAATTAAGTTTAAAAAATTTGTGATTTAATTTAATGCTCTTTAATAATGAAATGCCCTAGCCCAGATGGTAGCAAATATCCTTTTATGCCGGGGTTCGGCATAAAAGATATTGTGGACAGCTGGATAAAGCTCCTGAAAAAGATATTAGACTATTTTCTGAAATCATAATTGTAACAAAATTTGTACTTTCGAGTCAAACGATTATTATGCTAAAACTATTTATAGAAAATATACGAATTGCGTTTGGTTCTATCCGAACTCAACTGTTACGAACGATACTCACAGTAATGATTATTGCTATTGGAATTACGGCTCTTGTTGGAATTCTAACTGTTGTATCAGCCCTGGAAAACACTTTATCGACCGATTTTGCCTCGATGGGTGCCAATACTTTCAACATTAACCAATACGAAAATACTACTCGCAGACACGGTCCTGAAGAGCGCGAAATAATAAATCCGGTCATTTCATACCCTGAAGCTGTCGCTTTCAAAAAAAAATACAACTATCCTTTGACCGAAACTTCGCTTTCATTTACTGCAACCACAACTGCCGAAGTAAAATATGAAGCCCAAAAAACGGATCCTCAAATAAGCGTTCTGGGTGTAGACGAGCATTTCTTAGTTAACTCTGGTCTTGAAACCAATTCTGGAAGGAATTTTACCAATTTTGATATCAGTAACAACTCCTTCTCTTGTATCGTGGGCTCTGATTTTGAAAAAGGAATTTTAAAAGATGTGAATCCTATTGGAAAAATCATTTCGATTCGTGGTGCCAAGTTTAAAGTTATTGGTATCCTAAAAGAAAAAGGATCTACGTTTGGTAAAAGCCAAGATTTAAGAGTTTTGATTCCCATACAAGTGGCTCGTTCCTTGTTTACAGCTCCCAACATAAACTACACCATGAGTGTTATGGTTTCCAAAAAAGAATTGCTGGATCAAGCCATCGACAATGCCAATAGTGTCATGCGTAGAGTTCGAAAATTAAGCCCGGTAAAAGACAATAATTTTGCTATAGTCCGAAGCGATGACTTGATTAACAGAATCCTTGGCATCACAAAATACTTAGGGTTTGCCTCTTGGCTCATTGGGGTCATCACTATTCTGGGTTCTTCTATTGCCTTAATGAATATCATGATTGTTTCTGTAACCGAACGTACCCGAGAAATTGGAGTTCGTAAAGCATTAGGAGCAAAGAAAAGTACTATTGCTTTTCAGTTTTTTATAGAAACATTACTTATCGGACAATTAGGCGGTTTAGTAGGGATAATTTTTGGAATATCTATTGGTTATGGAATATCTACCGCTATAGATTTTGTTTTTGTAATTCCGTGGGGAGCGATCATGGCCGCCTTCGTGACCAGTTTTATAGTAGCCTTGGTTTCTGGTTTATATCCTGCCATTAAATCTGCAAATCTGGACCCTATTGAGGCATTGCGATACGAGTAAATTTCAGAAATCCTATCGTTTTCTAAACATTTTTCTTCTTTAGTTCGCTAAAATTCTTGTAGACGTGACCATATAAAAAAGGGGCAACCCAGCATACATGCCAGTCGCCCTCTTTTCTTAAGGTTGGATTCTTATATATAATCGAGAAGCACCTCAATGAATAAGCACTACTCTGTCATTATAATTTATTATTCATTTCCTATCTGACATAAACGAGGATCACCACATAAAATCCCAACGTTTGAGTTTGGAGGAAAACAATAACACTTCCCTGGCATACATTCACAAAGAGGACGACCACCTCCATTTAAATTTTTCATTTCTCCTCTACTCAACTCTTTTCCAAGTTGTAAATTTTTTAATTTTTTCATCTTTTTATTTTTTAGATAATTAATAATTATTTTTGAAACTTTAAAAAGCATTCTTTACATCGTTAAATATCAATTCACCACGTGCACTTGATTTGTACAATAAACAACAAAGAAAGAATAACCCTACTAAAATATCAATTGTAATTGCTTTATATTATGAGTATACACACTTATTCTTTGCACATATTACCATATAAATAAACATGTTGCCTTAAATAACATTATAAAAAAGCGCAAAGAATTCAGCTACTTTTCTATAAAAATCAAAGCATCATTATCTTCAATAAAAAATCCTAAATGAGGTTCATTATCCAAAACATTTTTCTTAATTTCTACTTTTTCTAAATTCCTTACATAAGGCGGATTAGAAACAATAACATCAAACTCTCGACCTAGATCTAATGCTTCAAAATACTTTGAGATATAAAAACTACTCCTCTTGATTGCGTTCTGCATTTTTTTTTAGCTGTTGCCAAAGCTAATGTTGGTGTAACTGTATAAAAACAAGGGGCAATCCAGCATACATGCTAGTCGCCCCTTTTACTTAAAGAAGTTCTGATCCTAGTATAACGAGAAATAAGTACTTCTTGATCATTAAAATTTATTAAACACTTCCCGCAGTACACAAACGTGGGTCACCGCATATATACCCAAGGTTTTGATCGTGTAGCCTACGACAAAAACATTGTCCAGGATAACATTCGCAGAAACCATCACCACCATTTATTTTTTTCATCTCTACTCTACTCAACTCTTTTCCTAAGTTTAAATTTTTTAATTTTTTCATCTTTTTTATTTTTTGAAATGATTAATAATTATTTTGAAACTCTAAAAAAACATTCTTTACATCGTTAAACACCAAAGAAAGAATAACCTTACCTAAAGTACTGATTATAACTACTTTACATTATGAGTAAACACACTTATTCTTTGCGCATATTACCCTGTAAACAAACACATTAACCTAAATAATATCGCAAAAAAAGCGCAAAGAATCAGGAGATCCTTGCGCAGCGGGCTACATAAAACGAGAATTGAATATTACAATCGTAAACCTCTCATCATTCTGTCATTTCCATAAATGTCTTTTCTCAATTCAATATTCTCAAAATTCATCTCTTCTAATAAGGCAATCATTTCTTTCCCTAAATATTGATTGATTTCAAAATACAATTGTCCTGAATTTGATAAGTTCTTCTGAGCTAATTCAGCTATTTTCCTATAAAAAATCAAAGCATCATTATCCTCAACAAAAAGTGCTAAATGAGGCTCATTGTCTAAAACATTTTTCTTGATTTCCTCTTTTTCTAGATTCCTTACATAAGGTGGATTCGAAACAATAATATCAAACTCTTGTCCTAAATCTAATGTCTCAAGAATATTTTGGGATATAAAAGTAACTCTCACTTCGTTACGTTCAGCATTTTTTTTGGCGGTTGCCAAAGCTTTTTCAGAGACATCAATCGCAAAAACCTGAGCATTCGGAAGATTCTTTACCAACGAAATAGCAATACATCCGCTTCCTGTTCCGATGTCCAGAATTTTTAGATTGCTCGATTGTTCGATTGTTCGATTTTTAGAAATTATCCAATCCACCAATTCCTCAGTTTCGGGTCTTGGTATCAAAACATTTTCATTGACCTCAAAATCCAATCCATAAAAACTCGTTTTCCCTAACAAATACTGAATCGGGATTTCCAGCTTCAATTGTTCTAAAATCGAATTCCAAACCTCGATCTCTTCCTCAGAGAAAACCAAATCGGGCTGCAAAGCCAAATCTATTCTTTTTAATTGCTGTTTTTCTTCTAATATCAAATAGAAAAAACTCTCTGCTTCTCCTGCATCATAAATCGAAGTAAGTTCATCAATAAATTGGGTTCTATATTCTTTTATTTTCATTTTTATTCCAAATTTAGGATTTGTTGTCTCCCTTAAAATCGGTTATTAATTCTTTTTTACAAACTTTAATATTTTCCTACTTTGCGACTCTGCGTGAAATTTTGCTCGCAAAGACACAGAGTCGCAAAGTAATCTTTAACGATGCTTATTCATTAGAAATCTAAAAATCGAACATTCTAATAATCGAACATTCTAATAATCTAAAATCATAAATCTTTAAGCATCCAAACCGGACAGCTCGTATGTCCTGTGTTTCCCATTGGAGAGCAAATATTTTCGAAACCTACTTTTTTATACAACTTTTGGGCATCTAACATAAATGGCATAGTTTCCAGATAACATTTTTCGAAACCAAAATCGCGAGCACTTTGCAAACATTGTTCCATCATTTGGCTGCCAATTCCCTTACCGCGAGTTTCCGGAAGGAAATACATTTTTTGTAACTCACAAAAAGTATCAGCTTCATTTGCCAGTGGTGCCACTCCTGCTCCACCAATTATATGTCCTTCTTTCTCTACCACATAATAAACCGATTTTGCCTTACTATATTCTTCAAACATCAAATCAAGATATGGGTCTTCATAAGCCGTTCCTACTTTTGGAATATTCAATTCGTCAAAAACAGATCGTATTAATTCAGCAACCTGCTGATTGTCTTCTTTTTGTATTTTTCTGATAATCCAATTATCCATAAAGCACTCTATTGTTAATTCAGTACACAAAAATAGAGATTGTAAATGGTAAAACATCCTATGTTTCAAAACTAATCCCGAAGCTTCTAGACTAATTTCAAAATTAGTACTTTTGCAAAGTGAAAACACATGAAAAATACATGAGACGTTGCATAGCCCTAGCCCAAAACGGACTAGGCACTACCTATCCTAATCCTATGGTTGGGAGCGTCATTGTCTATAATAACAAAATCATAGGCGAAGGCTGGCATAAAAAAGCTGGTGAACCCCACGCCGAGGTCAATGCTGTAAACTCCGTACAAGACAAATCATTACTACAAAAAGCAACTATTTATGTGAGCTTGGAGCCGTGTAGCCATTTTGGCAAAACACCTCCTTGTTGTGATTTGATTATAAAAAATAAAATTCCAAATGTTGTTATTGGTACCGTTGATCCCAACATCAAAGTGGCTGGAAACGGAATCAAAAAATTAATAGAAGCCGGAATTCATGTTACTATTGGTATTCTCGAAAACGAATGTAATGAGCTTAACAAACGTTTCTTTACTTTTCACCAAAAGAAAAGACCTTACATCGTTTTAAAATGGGCAGAAAGTCAAGATGGTTTTATTGCCCCTCTTCAAAAACTCGAAAAAAAACCGGTTTGGATTACCAATACCTATTCCAGACAATTGGTCCATAAATGGCGAACCGAGGAACAAGCCATACTAGTGGGAACACAAACTGTTATTGATGATGACCCAAAACTGAATGCGAGAGATTGGTACGGAAACAACCCTATCCGTTTAGTATTAGACCAAAACAATCGCATTCCCGAAGAAAACACAGTTTTTGACAATCAAATTAAAACTATTGTATTTACAAAATCAGGAAACGCTATCAACAAAGAAAATACTATCTTTGAGGTAGTTAATTTTAATCAAAATATAGCGTCACAAATTGTTCAAATTTTATTTCAACATCAAATTCAATCTGTTATAATTGAAGGTGGCCTTCAGACTTTGCAAACCTTTATCGATGCTAATCTTTGGGATGAAGCTCGAATATTTACCGGAAAATTGACGCTTGAAAAAGGAATAAATGCCCCTCAGATTTCTAAATCAATCTACAAAAAAAAATGGATCAGTGATGATGAACTTATAATAGCTAGAAATCATGATTAATACTATTATTTTTGACTTTGGAGATGTATTCATCAACTTAGACAAGCAAGCCACTACGGATGCTTTAAAAGATCTTGGTGTATCCGAATGGAATGAAGATTTAGACCAACTGAATCTAAAATACGAATTGGGAACTATTTCAGGAGAAGATTTCCTCGCCGGTATTCAAAAACATACCAACAATGCATCCATTGAAGATATTTCCAAAGCCTGGAATGCCATATTACTTGACTTCCCTTTGTATCGTTTGGAATTTCTTCAAATGCTTTCTAAAAAATACAGATTGTTTTTATTGAGTAATACAGATGCTATTCATATTGAAACTTTTGAACAAAAATCCGGAATTTCTTTTTATAGCGCTTTTTACCAATGCTTTGAAAAAGTGTACTTTTCATATGAAGTTGGAATGAGAAAACCCAATGCAGAACTTTACAATTACCTTTTAGACAATCATGGTCTTCAAGCCAAGCAAACCCTATTTATAGACGACAAAAAAGAAAATACAGATGCTGCATCTGCACTTGGTTTTCAAGTATGGAATCTCAAGGTTGGAGAAGAAGATGTGGTTGATTTGTTTGATAAAAAAATACTTCAATAGCAATGATAGAATTCAATGGCTATGAAAAGTAAAAAAATCAAACTCATTACCCTCCTACATATTTAAATTGAATTTTCCTGTTGAAAATGAAAGATACCTATAACACCATTGCACTTCCCTCAGAAGAAACCCTTTTTAAAGAAAAAAACAGTAAATTTTTTGGTTACGCTTTTCCAATCGAATTTGAGGAAGAAGTAAAACCCATTATAGAAGTCTTGAAAAAACAACATCCACACGCCTGTCATTACTGTTATGCTTATCAAATAGGTATTGAAAACATTCAATACAGAGCTAACGATGATGGAGAACCGAGTAATACTGCTGGAACTCCAATATATGGTCAGATACAATCTTTTGGACTTACCAATATCCTAATTGTGGTTGTCCGAATTTATGGAGGCGTAAAATTGGGAGTGGGCGGATTAATTTCGGCTTACAAGACATCAGCCCAAATCACCTTGGAAGCTTCTGAAATTATCGAAAAAACAATTGATATTCATTTCCAGATTTCGTTTGATTATAAAAACATGAACAAAGTCATGCGCGTGATCAAAGAAAAAAAAGTAGATATTGTTTCCCAAGAAATGGAAATAAACGAAGACACTAATTTACCAATTGGCAAAATTGTAATAAAAACTAGAAAAAAAAATGCCGAAATAGTATTCGACATTTTTAAATCTTTATTTGAAATCGATATAATAAAACTATAAATTCTCATTAAAAAGAGTTTCTTTTGACGATTATTCAAAAGTTTTTATTAGTTCCAAAATGTAGTCCGGAGGAGCGGTTGGTCGACCCGTTTTTAAGGACACAAAAACCAACATAAATTGAGCAGTTGTTAATAACTCCTTTGCCTCATTATAAATCGCACAATCAAATTCAATCTTCACAGACGTCTGACTTTTGAAAACAGTGTGCACTGTTAATAGCTCATCATACACAGCCGATTTTTTATAATTGATATTCATATTTACAATAGGAAGTCCAATACCACTTTCTTCCATCCTTTTATATGAAATCCCTTTATTTCTAAGCCATTCGACCCTTCCTATCTCAAAATAGGGTATATAATTTCCGTGATAAACAACCCCCATTTGGTCTGTTTCTGAGTAACGAACACGAACTTGAATTTGATGATCTTTCATTAATTATGTGTTAAAAATTTGAATTTTAAAAAGCGCCTTACAACAATATTTCGAAAAATTATAACCTAAAATATTTTTTTTTACAGATAATTGTTCACATATTTGTTATCCCGAAAAAAGAATATTATTCACATTCTTTTAATAAGATTATAAGTACCCAAATAAGATAAAATTTAACTAGAATATGAACAAAACTGCACAATCAGTATGGGAAAACTGTTTATCCTTTATAAAGGACAACATCCAAGATCAGGCTTACAAGACATGGTTCGAGCCAATCAAATCAGTTGAACTTACCGATAATGCATTATATATTCAAGTACCTAGTAAATTTTTCTACGAATGGTTAGAAGAACACTATGTAAAATTACTAAAAGTGGCCCTAACCAAGGAACTTGGCAAAAACGCAAAGTTACTTTATAAAATTAAAATGGAAAACACTTATGGCAACAAACAACCGTTTACGGAACAATTGCCAAGTGCCAACAGAGGACCAATGAAACCACAAGAGGTTGATGCTCCTTTAAAAAACCTAAATCCAGAATTAAAAAACCCGTTTATCATTCCTGGGATTCGTAATTTAAAAATCGAATCACAATTGAATGCCAACTATAGTTTTGATAATTTTCTTGAAGGAGATTCTAATAGATTAGCCCGTTCTGCAGGTATGGCTGTTGCCAATAAACCAGGCGGTACGTCTTTTAATCCGTTATTGATTTTTGGAGGGGTTGGATTAGGAAAAACACACTTAGCCCACGCTATTGGTGTTGAAATAAAAGACAAATATCCTGAAAAAACCGTTTTATATATTTCGGCCGAAATTTTCACCCAACAATATATTGACTCGGTTAAGAAAAATAACAGAAATGATTTTATTCATTTCTACCAATTAATAGACGTTTTAATCATTGACGACGTTCAATTCCTTTCTGGAAAATCAGGAACACAAGATGTGTTTTTTCACATTTTTAACTACTTACACCAAAATGGAAAACAGGTTATCCTAACTTCAGACAAGGCTCCTGTTGACATGCAAGATATCGAACAACGTTTATTATCACGTTTCAAATGGGGACTATCAGCCGAGTTACACCAACCGGATTATGAAACCAGAATTTCTATCTTAAAAAATATCCTATATCGTGATGGAGTTGAGATTCCAAACGAAATCATAGAATATGTAGCTCGTAACATAAAATCGAATGTTCGCGAACTTGAAGGCGCAATTATATCTTTGATCGCACAGTCTTCTTTCAACAAAAAAGAAGTAACGATCGAACTAGCCAAAAGTGTAGTAGAGAAATTCGTAAAAAATGTAAAAAGAGAAATCTCTATCGATTACATTCAAAAAATTGTTTCCGATTATTTCCAATTGGATATAGAAACACTACAATCTAAAACAAGAAAGAGACATGTTGTACAAGCTAGACAACTAGCTATGTTTTTTGCTAAAAAATTCACTAAAGCCTCATTGGCCAATATTGGTTCACAAATAGGAGATCGTGATCACGCAACAGTACTTCACGCCTGCAAGACTGTAGATAATTTAGTAGCAACCGACAAGCAATTTAAGAAATACGTCGAAGACATTAATTCCAAATTAACGCTATAATCCCCCATGCCAGTCAAAATTTTAATGGTTTGTTTAGGAAACATCTGCCGCTCGCCTTTGGCCGAAGGCATATTAGCTTCTAAACTGCCAAAAGGAAAATTTCTTGTAGATTCAGCAGGAACTGGCTCATGGCATATCGGTCGCGCACCAGACAATCGTTCTATAGCGACCGCAAAAAAAAATGGCTTAAATATTTCTAATCAAAAAGGAAGACAATTCAAAAGATCAGATTTTGATACTTTTGATTACATCTTTGTTATGGACAATAACAATTATAGCGATGTACTTGATCTAGCCACAAACGAATTGCAAAAAAACAAAGTGCAACTCATTCTAAATGAAATATTTCCAGACGAGAATGTAGATGTCCCAGATCCATACTACGGTTTGGCGAATGGTTTCGATATGGTATACCAAATGCTAGACGAAGCTTGCGAAATCCTTGCCCAAAGATTGATTGCAAAACATTCTTAAAAAAGCTAAATAGTTTTATATAACTTTGCCATAACGGTAAACAGTAGCCCGAAACCATTATTAAACGGCTAAAAGATTTTATTTCTAAAAACCGAAAGTAATACTTATGAAACCAGCACCTCTTTTTGGAAAATTATATTTAATCCCAACTACCATGGGCGATTGTGACCCTATGGATGTATTACCACAAACCATAAAAAGATGCATTGATCTAATTGATTACTATGTGGTTGAAAATGACAAAACAGCCCGAAAATCGATAAAACTGGTTAATCCTGACAAAAAACAATCCGAATTAAAACTTTTTGTCCTTAATAAACACACCGAAACCAAAGACCATCAAGAGTTCATCAAACCATTATTAGAAGGTAAAGACATGGGACTTATGAGCGAAGCCGGATGCCCTGGAGTAGCAGATCCTGGTGCCGTAATCGTAAAATTAGCCCACGAAAAAGGAATCCAAGTTATTCCTCTCGTTGGTCCATCTTCTATATTATTAGCCATGATGGCCTCAGGAATGAACGGTCAAAGTTTTACTTTTCACGGTTATTTGCCTATTGAAAAAGACGAAAAAAGAGCTAGTTTCAAAAGTTTAGAACGAATATCTTTCGAAAAAAATCAATCTCAGATTTTTATAGAAACTCCCTATCGTAACAATAAATTACTGGAAGATTTAATCCAAACATTACACCCTGAGACCTATTTATGTATTGCTGCTGATATCACTTTACCAACAGAATACATCAAAACAAAGAAAATTTCTGCCTGGAAAAAAGAAACCATCGATTTACACAAACGTCCTACTATTTTCATCATCCATAAAATGTAAAAAACCATTTTGGGCGTGCCACCATCTCTATAAAAAGGACAATTCTCTTTGCGTCGACACCCCTTTTTATAGAGATGCTGTCGGGTCATCCGCGTTACAAGGTAACTTGCTCCTACCCCTCACGCAGCTCACAACAACACTTATCAAACACAAAAAATCATTTTTCATAGACCTATTTCAGCCTACCAATAAAGATTTTCTGAGTTCAGTATCGAATTAAAATTCCTTCTTTTACATTCCTAAAAAGAAAAAAATACAGATAAATCAACTACATTTATACTCCTAAATAAATTCATTTATTGCATGAGTAAACTACCAAATGTAACGACAAGTATTTTTACGGTTATGTCTAAAATGGCTGCCGAACACAACGCAATCAATCTTTCACAAGGATTCCCAAACTTTCCTGTAGACGAAAGACTGACCAAGATTGTTTCTCAACTGGCTCAAAAAGACGTACATCAATACACTCCTATGTCCGGTTATCCCCCTTTGTTAGCCAAAATTGCAACATTGGTAAAAAAATCTTACAACAGAGACATTCTACCCGATAGCGAAATACTTGTTACAGCCGGTGCCACTCAAGCACTATTTACAACATTGCTTGCTTTATTACAGCCAGATGATGAAGTCATTATTCTTGATCCAAGCTATGATTGCTATGAAGCCCCAATACTATTAAGTCAGGCAAAACCAATACGGGTAGCTCTCAATGATGACTACACTCCCAATTGGAAAACCATTACAAATGCATTTTCGGATAAAACCAAAATGATCATTATTAATAATCCTCACAATCCTACAGGAAAAATTCTAAATGAATCCGATTTTGAGAAATTAGAAGCCCTTTTAGAAAAATACCAAAATGTAGTATTACTTTCAGACGAAGTTTACGAATACATCACCTTCGAACAAAAACACATTTCAACTCATACTCGAACAAAATTACTGAACCGTTGCATCACGGTTTCTTCTTTTGGAAAATCCTTTCATGTTACAGGCTGGAAAATAGGTTATCTTGTAGCTCCAGAATACTTGATGAAAGAAATCAAAAAAGTGCATCAATTTTTGGTCTTTAGCGTCAACAGTATTTGTCAAATGGCTGTTTCCGAGTATTTAGATCTGGTTGACGTAAACGAAATCAGTGCATTCTATCAAGAGAAAAGAAATTATTTTAGATCACTATTACAAAATAGCAAATTCGAACTAATGCCTTGTGAAGGAACTTATTTCCAGGTAGTATCTTATGCTAAAATATCTAACGAAAATGATGTCGATTTTTGTAAACGATTAATTACAGAATATGGCGTTGCAGCAATTCCTATTTCTACCTTTTATGCCGATGGAAAAGATTTAAAATTAATACGTTTTTGCTTCGCCAAAGATAATTATACTTTAGAAGAAGCCGCCAGACGATTGAGTCGGGTATAAATACTAAGTTGCTAAGTTCTTTTTTCTTTAGACTCTTAATAACTCAGAAATTCAGTAATTTTATATGCATGCATACTATTTTATTTAATATATTTACAATTCAAAAAATAAAAAGATATGAATTATACCGATAAAATGTTAAGAGACGATGCTTTAAAAGGCAAAGTAATAGTAGTTACAGGAGGCGGAAGTGGCTTAGGAAAAGCTATGACCAAATATTTCTTAGAATTAGGCGCTCAAGTAGCCATTACTTCCCGGGATTTAGAAAAACTAAAAAACACAGCAAAGGAGTTAGAAACCGAAACTGGAGGCACTTGTTTACCGCTACAATGTGACGTTCGTCATTATGAAGAAGTAGAAAACATGCTACAGGAAGTATTGAAAGCTTTCGGAAAAGTAGATGTTTTACTGAACAATGCAGCAGGTAATTTTATTTCACCAACAGAACGTTTATCAGCCAATGCCTTTGATACAGTAATCGACATTGTCCTAAAAGGAACTAAAAACTGCACCCTAGCCTTTGGAAAACATTGGATAGACACCAAACAAACTTCGGCAACAGTTCTAAATATTGTTACAACTTATGCATGGACAGGTTCGGCTTATGTTGTTCCGAGTGCCACTGCAAAAGCAGGAGTACTTGCCATGACAAGAAGTCTTGCAGTAGAATGGGCAAAATACGGTATTCGTACCAATGCAATCGCCCCTGGACCATTCCCTACCAAAGGAGCTTGGGACAGATTATTACCTGGCGATCTAGCCGAAAAATTTGATATGTCCAAAAAAGTACCACTAAAAAGAGTTGGTGATCATCAAGAGTTAGCTAATTTAGCCGCTTATTTAGTTTCAGACTTTTCTGCCTACGTAAATGGAGAGGTAATTGTTATTGATGGAGGCGAATGGCTTAAAGGTGCAGGGCAATTCAATTTACTTGAAGCCATACCAGAAGAACTTTGGGATCAGTTAGAAATGATGATAAAAGCAAAGAAAAGAAACTAACAATTTACGGCATTAATGATCCGTTTCAGCAAGTATTGTTAGTGTTAAAAAATAAAGTTTTGGCAATAAATACAAAAGAGAACTACTCATACAGTTCTCTTTTTTTGACTAAAATAGCAGCTAAAAAACAAAGAACAAACGGTATTACAACGATTAATTGAAGCATCTAAAAACTATTTGTTTTTGTTAACAAAATAGATTTTCTAAACCCATAAATAATTGTATTTTTACCGTTCAAAATTTAGAAAATAAATGGGCAAAATCATAGCGATTGCGAATCAGAAAGGTGGAGTTGGAAAGACTACTACTTCTATTAACCTAGCGGCTTCGTTAGGTGTTTTAGAAAAAAAAGTATTACTAATAGATGCTGATCCTCAGGCAAATGCCACATCAGGCTTAGGAATTGATGTAGAAACAGTTGAAATTGGCACCTATCAAATTCTAGAACACAGCCATACTCCAGTAGAGGCAAGTATAAAATGTTCTTCTCCAAATGTAGATGTAATTCCTGCACATATTGACCTTGTTGCCATCGAAATAGAGTTGGTTGATAAGGAAAATAGAGAGTATATGCTTAAAAAAGCATTAGAAAGTGTAAAAGATGAGTATGATTATATCATCATAGATTGTGCTCCATCCCTTGGATTATTAACTTTGAATGCCTTAACTGCGGCTGACTCTGTGGTTATTCCTATTCAATGTGAATATTTTGCACTAGAAGGACTTGGTAAATTATTGAATACTATAAAAAGTATCCAAAAAATTCATAATCCAGATTTGGATATCGAAGGTTTGTTATTAACAATGTTTGACTCTAGATTGCGTTTATCCAATCAAGTTGTAGAAGAGGTTCAAAAACATTTTAACGATATGGTTTTTGATACCGTGATTCAAAGAAATGTAAAATTGAGTGAAGCCCCAAGTTTTGGTGAAAGTATCATAAACTATGATGCCACAAGCAAAGGAGCGGTAAATTATATTCATTTAGCTCAAGAAATTATAAAGAAAAACAGTAAATAGTTCTATGTCAAAAGCAATAAAAAAACAAGCCTTAGGAAGGGGTTTATCTGCATTATTAAAAGATCCTGAAAACGATATTAAATCTGTAGATGATAAAAATGCTGATAAAGTTGTAGGGAATATTATAGAGCTTGAAATTGATGCTATAGAAATAAATCCGTTTCAACCCAGAAGTAATTTCAATGAAGAATCACTAAGAGAATTAGCAACTTCTATCAAGGAATTAGGTGTTATCCAACCTATTACTGTTCGTAAATTAGACTTTAATAAATACCAATTAATTTCTGGAGAGCGTCGTTTGCGTGCATCTACTTTGATTGGTTTGACATCAGTTCCTGCATATATTCGTATTGCAAACGATAATGAATCGCTTGTTATGGCTTTGGTAGAAAACATCCAACGTCATGATTTAGATCCGATAGAGATTGCACTTTCATACCAACGATTAATTGACGAAATTCAATTGACTCAAGAACAAATGAGTGAAAGAGTGGGTAAAAAACGTTCTACTATTACCAATTATTTAAGACTTTTAAAACTTGATCCAATAATCCAAACTGGAATTAGAGACGGTTTTATCAGCATGGGGCATGGTCGAGCCATCATTAACATTGATGATCACGATATACAAACTGACATTTATCAAAAAATAGTTAGTCAAAATCTTTCTGTTAGAGAAACTGAGACCTTGGTAAAAAACTACCATGAAAGTTTAAAACCAAAACCTGTTAGCTCAGCAAAACCGGCTTCATTTGTAATTGAAGACGAGCATAAAGACACGTTTAACAAATATTTCGGAACAAAAATTGATGTAAAAGTAGCAGGAAACGGAAAAGGAAAAATTACCATTCCATTTCATTCTGAAGAAGACTTCAATAGAATTATCAAATTAATAAAAGGGTAGTGAATAAAATCATTTCCATAGGCCTACTTCTTTTTCTTTTTGGAAACGCAGCCCTTTTTGCTCAAGCAAAAAAAGATGATGCCGTTCTAAAGACAAAAGACACTATTAAATCCGATGAATACAACCCTCTAACACCTGCAAAAGCTGCATTTTATTCAGCAATTCTACCAGGTTTAGGTCAAGCTTACAATAAAAAATACTGGAAAATTCCAATCGTATATGGTGCGATTGGAACCAGCGTTTATCTATACATTGACAACAAAAAACTCTACAATCAATACAGAGATGCTTACAAAAGCAGACTAGCAGGTAATCCTGACCCAACGTACGATTATCTCTCTGATCAACAGCTAATAAAAGCTCAGGATGTATACAAAAGAAATGCCTCATTATCTGCATTATGTGCACTAGGCTTTTATGTATTAAACATCATAGATGCTAATGTTGATGCTGCTTTGATACAATTTAATGTAAATCAAAATTTATCGTTACGACCAGAATTCAATACAGATTCTGTAACATTTAAATCAAATATGGGACTAACCCTAAACTATAGTTTTTAGAACAAAATACTATTCATCTATTTTTAGAAATCAAAAAACAAAACACAAATGAAAATTGCGCTTTTAGGATACGGAAAAATGGGAAAAGTAATCGAAAGAATTGCTTTAGAAAGAGGACATGAAATTGTTTTGAAGAAAGACGAATTCAATACTTATGACGGACTTTCTACTGCAGATGTCGCTATTGATTTCAGCGTACCTTCAGCTGCCGTTAGCAACATTTCCAATTGTTTCAATGCTAATGTACCTGTCGTTTCAGGAACAACAGGCTGGTTAGAACATTATGACGAAATGGTTACCCTTTGTAAATCTAAAAATGGTGGTTTTATTTCTAGTTCTAATTTTAGTTTAGGAGTAAATTTATTCTTTGAATTCAATGAATATTTAGCTAAGATCATGTCAAAATTCGACCACTACAAAGTAGATATGGAAGAAATACATCACGATCAAAAACTGGATGCACCAAGCGGAACAGCAATTTCATTAGCCAAAGGAGTTATTGAAAACAGTAGCTATACCCAATGGACATTAGACAATCCTAAACAAAATGAAATTCATATAGAAGCTATAAGAACTGGAACTGTTCCTGGAACCCATACGGTAACTTACAAGTCCGAAGTTGATTCTATCGAAATAAAACACACAGCCCATAACCGTGAAGGATTTGCTTTAGGAGCTGTAATTGCTGCCGAATGGTTAGCTGGAAAACATGGTGTTTTCACAATGAAAGACGTACTAAATGTAAATTCCAAATAAAAAATAGTTTTAAATTTCTAAAAGAAATCTAGAATCTAACTTCTAAAATATAATATTATGACTCTATCTCTTTGGTTTGTATTTTTCTTAGCTGTTCAAGTTATACATTTCTTAGGAACTTGGAAATTATACAAAACTGCCGGAAGAAAAGCTTGGGAAGCAGCAATCCCTGTTTACAATGCAATTGTTTTAATGAAAATAATTGGCAGACCAACTTGGTGGACTATTTTACTTTTTATTCCAATTATCAACCTTATTATGTTCCCGGTTATTTGGGTAGAGACTATTCGTAGTTTTGGCAAAAAAACATTTATAGATACACTACTTGTAATAGGAACATTCGGATTTTACATTTTTTATCTCAATTATACCCAAACTTTGGCTTATGAACCAGATAGAAATCTAAATCCTGAACATAAAGCTGCCGACACTGTTAGTTCTTTAATCTTTGCAGTAATTGTAGCTACAATTGTTCACACCTATTTTATTCAACCGTATACCATTCCAACTTCGTCATTAGAAAAATCATTATTGGTAGGAGACTTTTTGTTCGTAAGTAAAATGAATTATGGTGCAAGAGTTCCTATGACAACTGTTGCAATGCCAATGGTACACGATACGATACCTATGACAAAACAAAAATCGTATTTAAATTGGCCTCAATTGCCTTATTTTAGATTACCGGGTTTACAAACTATTAACCGTACTGATATAGTGGTTTTTAACTGGCCAGCTGATACCGTTTATAAATTCAGAGACCGATCTGGACTTCGCGTAAATAAACCAATAGACAAAAAATCAAATTATGTAAAACGTTGCGTTGGAGTTCCAGGTGATAGTTTATCTATAAAAGACGGTTTAGTTTATATTAACGGAAAAGAACTAGCTTTACCAGAGCGTGCAAAACCTCAGTTTTCTTATAATGTCGCTCTAGATGGTAAAACACCTATAGACTTTGAATACTTATTGAAAGATATGGACGTTACTGATGGAGCTGGATTCATCAATGAATCAAGAGACACCCTATTTGTAAGTGCTTTAACTGCAGCTGGAGCTGAAAGATTGAAACATGTTCCGGGAATTTCTTCTGTAAACAGAATTATTTCTAAAGATGTAGAAGATGGTATTTTCCCGCATATTCACAAGTGGAACCGCGATAATTTTGGCCCAATTTATATCCCTCAAAAAGGAAAAACAGTTGCTCTAACAACCGAAACTTTGCCTTTCTACAAAACAATCATTACTGATTATGAGAAAAAGGATTTAAAAGTAAATGGTAATGAAATCAGAATTGATGGTAAAGTTGCAACTACCTATACTTTCGATCAGAACTATTATTGGATGATGGGAGACAATCGTCACAACTCTGAAGACAGTCGCTACTGGGGCTATGTACCAGAAAACCATATCGTAGGAAAACCAATATTCATTTGGATGAGTTGGGATACCAATGGTAAAGGTCTAAATAAAATTCGTTGGGATAGGGTATTTACAACTGTTAGTGGTGAAGGACAACCACAATCGTACTTCAAACTGTTCTTGATTGCTCTTGCGATCTTTTTCGTTGGGGAATATTTTTGGAAAAAAAGAAAAGTGAAAAAAGCCTAAAAGTTACATACTTCAAAAAGTTAAGTTTTTTACAACTTAACTTTTTGAACTCCCTAACCTTAACAACAATGAATATCCTAATACACCCCTCCTATTTCCCATCTATCAGTCATTTTGCTGCTATGGCTCAATCTGACAGTATTACGTTTGAAATGGAGGATAATTTCCAGAAACAAACCAATCGTAACAGAACCTATATTTATAGTCCAAATGGGGTTCAGTTATTGAACATCCCTATAAAACATTCTCGTTCATCTCATCAGAAAACTAAGGATATTAAAATAGAATCGGAGTTTGATTGGCAAAAACAACATTTTAAATCGTTGGAAGCCGCTTATAGAAGTTCTCCTTTCTTTGAGTATTTCGAAGATGATATCTTACCTATTTTCCAAAAAAAGCATACTTTTTTGATGGATCTCAATTTTGAAGTTTTAGAGATAGTCTCAAAATGTTTAAGAATGAAAATAGAGTTTGGTACTACAACAGAATATTTTCATGAAATAGACAATAACCAAATTACAGATTTTCGATATCTGATAAACGGGAAAAAAGACCTTTCGGTTTTTGAAAACTACCCGCAAGTCTTTGACGATAAACATGGATTTATAAACAATCTAAGCGTCCTAGACCTATTATTTAATGAAGGTAAATTTGCAATGGATTATTTGAAAAGTCAAACACTTATTCGATAATGCATTTACTCTTTTAAAAGAAGAGCCTAATTAAAAAATAAACCATTACAGTAATTATAGATTCGCTTAGAATTAATTACTGTAATGGTTATTTTTTTGCTTGAGATCACTCAAAAACTACTTCATAGATAACTTAGCCATAATGGGGTAATGATCTGAATTTTGAAATTCAGGAAAGCTTTCAAATTGCTTAACTTCCATCGTTTCATCAGCAAAAATATAATCAATTCTGGCTGGGTAGTACTTGAATTTGTAAGTAGCTCCAAAACCTTTTCCTGCTTCTTCAAAACTATCTTTTAATTTCCCCTTTATATTTCGATACACATACGAAAAAGCACTATTATTCATATCACCACAAATGATAATAGGATATTTACAATCCTTTTCATGCTCCTTAAAAATTGCTGCTTGCTCTTGTTGTTGTTTAAACGCTTTGCTTATTCGAATAAAAAGCGACTTTGATTTTTGTTGATCAATAACATCTATATTCTCAGATATTTCATTTACATCCGGTGAAATCTTTATAGACTGCAAATGCATATTATATATCCGCACTATATCTTTCCCTTTTTTGATGTCTGCAAAAACAACATTATTATTAGAGTTTGGAAAAACAATATTCCCTTGATCAATAATAGGGAATTTAGAGAATATCGCCTGACCTGTCTTAATTTGTTTTCCTTCCATCAAAACATATTTGTATCGATATACTTTTAAATCTATATTAGCCGAATTAGAAAACTCCTGAATGCATAATATATCTGGATTTTTTTCATTTATAAAGGCTAAAATCACTTCCGGAACATCATCTCTATCCAACCACTTAAACACATTAAACAATCTTACGTTATAACTCATAATCGTAAAATCTTTATCGCTTTCTTGAAACTCTTTGGCTGAGAACTTATAAAATTTATTAAAAAAAGTAATCCCAATTAAGAGTACCAGCCCAGACAAAATCATACGTTTTTTAAATTGAATCGTCCAATACAAAAAGAACAATCCATTTGCTAAAAAAAACAAAGGCATAAACAATGTAAATACCGATAAAAGCGGAAATATTTTGGGTGCCAAAAAAGGGAGTAAATAAGCAATGAATGTTAGCACAATCAGCACTAAATTCAAGAGAAACATTCCTTTATTAAACCATGAAAGGTTCTTCATTTATAATAAATTTAAAACTAAATTACTGCAAAATAAACACTTACCAATTGAATTATCTGAATAAAAATACGTTATTTTCCAGCCTTAAACAAAAATTCTTTTTCCTCCTGATTCAGACTATCATATCCAGATTGGCTAATTTTATCCAAAATCTCGTCAATTTGCTGTTGCTTTTTATCTTTTATCACAATTTTTGAACTCGATTTTTCGACTGGCTTTTTATAATTCTTATGCACTTTCTTAAAAGGGGTTGATGGTCTTTTGAAACCATTCGCAAATAGATCGATAATAGCACTTACTATTTTGCTCAAATCAATTCCGTTTTGAAGCAATTTAATAAACATAAAACCAAAAAAAGCGCCCGCCAAATGTGAAATATGTCCACCTGAATTTTCTAATCGAAATTGCATTAAATCCAGAATAAGGATTACGGCTGTAATATGCCATAACTTTACATTCCCTATAAGTAATAATCTCAAATTCATCAAAGGACTATAGGTCGTAGCAGCTACCAAAATTGCCATTATTGCAGCCGAAGCACCAACTATAGCTCCGCTAAAATGCAGTATATAAAATCCTAAAACAAATATTAATCCTGCAAAAATTGCACTCAAAATATACAGCCCTAAATATTGTTTTGGGTTAAAAAAAGTTAAGAATACAGAGCTTGCAAAATTTAGCACCATCATGTTAAAAAACAAATGCAAAAATCCATCATGAAAGAAAGCATAGGACAGAAGTGTCCAAGGTCTTAAAAGGAATACAGCTGGTTCTGATGATAAAGCTATCCAATTGGGAAAATCAAAAGCACCATCTTTAAATTGATAGAAAAACACTAATGAGATTAGAAAACAACCTACATTCCAATAGATCATTCTTTGGGCAATTCCTCCTAATTTATATTGCAATTTTAAATCGTCTATGATATTCATTTAGATTTTAGATTTTAGATTAACAACTGAGCTCAGTCTCACAATATCTATTGTGGCAAAAACCAAATACTATTCTTAATTCCAACGATTATTATCAAACTGTGTTTTCTTCCAATACCACATCATCAAAAAGCCAACTAACGCCCCTCCGAGGTGGGCAAAATGGGCAATTCCGCTTGAACCTCCAAATAGAGAGCCTCCTGAAACACCTAAATACAAATCAATTAACAACAATACTGGCACAAAATACTTTGCTTTTACAGGTATTGGGATAAACATCAAAGCCAATTCTGCATTCGGGAACATGAAAGCAAAAGCAACCAACAAACCATAAATGGCTCCTGAGGCTCCTACAACATTCCCTAAATAAGCACTCATAAACGCTTGAAAATCTGAAGCTGTTAAAACTTCTTGCCATCTATTATCGTATTTTCCTTCACTTAAGATTTTTAATATTTCAGCTTTTTGGTATCCATTAGCAACTAAAGTGCTGATTCCGTTTTCAAAAAAATAATAATTTACTCCAGTATGCAATAACGCAGCTCCCAAACCGCAAGAAATATAGAAGAACACAAATTTTCTGCCTCCCCAAAAATGCTCTAATGCCGATCCAAAAGAATACAAAGCAAACATATTAAAAGCAATATGCATAATATTAGGCAATGGCGCATGCATAAACATATGCGTAAAAATTTGCCAAAAATGAAAATCGGGACTCTCGAAAAAATACATCGAAAGCAATTTATAAGCAGGCTCTCCAACGATCATAGAGCCAATATAAAACAGTATATTCATTATTAACAACTGCTTTACTGTAGGTGTGATATTCATCATAATGCAAATTTTTTATCTAAATCTTCCACACGCATGGTGATGAAAGTGGGTTTTTGAAATGGGGAAACATTAGGATCTTTGCAAGCAAAAAGACCATTAACTAAATTTTCTTGTTCTTTTTCAGTCAAATAAGCTCCAGTTTTGACTGCTAAACTTTTGGCCATTGACTTAGCTATAGTATCGTTTTGACTGAAACTATTTTCCGGGATTCCGTTATGCAAATCACTCAATAATTGGTCTAAAACAACTGCTACTTCGCTCTCGGTAATATTTACTGGAATACCAGAAATTACAACATGATCTGTATTAGACTCTTCAAAAACAAATCCCGTATTGATTAAAGATTGCTGTAGCTCCGCAATAAGTTCCATTTCTCTTTCTGAATAAAACAAATTGATTGGAAACAATAATTGCTGACTCGAAGCGTGTTGCACAGTCATATTTACAAGAAATTGTTCATACAAAATACGCTGATGTGCTCTATTTTGATCGACAATTACCATCCCAGATTTTATGGGAGAAACAATATATTTTTTATGAATCTGGTAAGTTTTATGAACCGCTTGTTCTACTTCATGATCATTAAACAAAGACGAAGTAACCTCTTCGTTTTCGAAAGCGAATTCATTATTTTCAAAAGTATAGTCATTATTGCTTGAAGCAAATTCAGTACCTCCGGAAACAATACCAGTATCGTGCTTTACATCAACATACAAACTCTCCCAACTGGCAGTAGGTTCGACTCTTTTATAAGTTGAAAAAGATTTATTAGGCTTATCCTCTGCAAAAGGATTAAAATTAGTATCGATTTGAATAGTTGGAGCCTCACCTTCCATATTTTTATAATGATAAGGCGTATCTAAATTAGCATCTCGTTCAAAATCCAGAACGGGAGCTACATTAAACTGACCTAAACTATGTTTTATCGATGCTCTTAAAATAGCATACATCGCACTTTCGTTATCAAACTTAATTTCAGTTTTCGTAGGATGTATATTGATATCAATAGTATTTGGAGGCACAGTCAAATACAAGTAATAGCTGGGTTGTGCACCATCTTTCAGGATTCCTTCATAAGCAGCCATAACAGCATGGTGCAAATACGGGCTTTTTATAAATCTATCATTGACAAAGAAAAACTGCTCTCCCCTACTTTTTTTAGCAAATTCCGGTTTACTAACAAACCCTTGAATATGCATCATTTCTGTATCTTCAACAACTGGAACCAGCTTTTCATTGGTCTTTCCACCAAAAAAATTAACAACACGCTGTCTTAAAGTCGATGGTGGCAAATTGTACATATCATTACCATTGTGGTAAAACGTAAAATGAATTTTAGGGTGTGCCAAAGCAACACGCTGAAACTCATCAATTACGTGACGATATTCCACGGTGTCCGATTTTAAGAAATTACGGCGCGCAGGGATGTTGAAAAATAAATTCTTGACAGCAAATGAAGTACCTTTTGGTAAAACAGCCACGTCTTGAGATACAAACTTACTACCTTCTATAATGATGTGGGTCCCTAATTCCTCCTGCTCCAATTTGGTTTTCATTTCCATATGGGCAATCGCAGCAATAGAAGCCAAAGCTTCACCACGAAAACCTTTAGTATGTAATGAAAATAAATCTTCGGCTTGACGAATCTTGGATGTTGCATGACGTTCAAAACACAAGCGTGCATCGGTTACGTTCATTCCAGAACCATTGTCAATTACTTGAATCAATGATTTTCCTGCATCTTTTATGATTAATTTAATATCGGTCGCTTTCGCGTCAACAGCATTTTCTAACAGTTCTTTTACCACAGAAGCAGGTCTTTGAACCACCTCTCCAGCGGCAATTTGATTGGCAACATGATCAGGAAGCAATTGAATTATACTCGACATTAAATAACTTATTTTTAATTTATGGGGACTTTTTTTAAAAAACCAAAGGAGGACAAATTTAATGAATTTCCATTGGGTTTTACCTCTTTGAGAGTCATAAAAAAAATCAAATTTACACCTACAGCTAATCCTTTTAAAACCAACAACAAAAAGATCTATGAACATTTATTTAGACACAAAAACTTCTATTTTCTAAATTAAAACGTTCAGCATCAAATATAACAATTAAGAAGATTCTGTAAAATCCCGTGAATCACAAAAAAAGCATAAAAAAAGCCTATTCCATTCAGCGAATGGCATAGGCTTTTTTAGCTATTAGTTACTAGTGTTTAGTTATTACTAATCACTAAATTTGATTATTCCTCTATTTGTAAAGGTAAATTTTCAATTCGCAAAGCACCCGGAGACAACAAATGTTGATTGTCTATTTGGTGGGTCAAAGAAGCTTGTTGACGAATATAAGCCATTTTTATGGCCGCAATAGCAGCTTCAGTTCCTTTGTTTCCGTGAATACCTCCACTTCTATCAATAGATTGCTGCATCGTATTGTCAGTCAATACACAGAAAATAACAGGAATATCCGTTTGAACATTCAAGTCTTTAATCCCTTGAGTAACTCCCTCACACACAAAATCAAAATGTTTGGTTTGTCCTTGAATCACACAACCAATTGCAATTACTGCATCTACATTTTGGGTTTGCAACATTTTTTTAGAGCCATAAATCAGTTCAAAACTCCCTGGTACATTCCAGCGAATAATATGATGAGACGGCACTTGATTTTCCAACAAAGCCGTAAGAGCTCCATTATAAAGTCCTTCGGTGATAGTATCGTTCCATTCTGAAACAACAATCCCAAAGCGAAAGTCTTTCGCGTTTGGGATTGTGTTTTTATCGTAATCAGATAAATTTTTATTTACGGTAGCCATTTTATTTTAGAATTTAGATTTTAGAATTCAGATTTCAGATAATAAAGATAAAACTTTGAAATCATAAACCAACAATCCTAAATCATTTTTTACTCTTGTGACAAACCAATCAAACCATCAACTACAGCACCTTCTGGAGTGTTTTCGTAATTTTCTTTAATATCTGTAAAATATTTCAACGCATCTGCCTTATTTCCTAAAGCCAATGCTACTTTTCCAGCTTTCATCAAGAAACGTGGAGTTGTAAAATCATTTTTACTAGTTTCAACAGCTTTCAAATAGTAATCTAAAGCTTCTTTTGGTTGATTTTTTTGAGAATAAGCATCTCCAATAGCACCTTTTGCCAAAGCACCTAAAATAACATCCTCTGAAGTGAATTTACCTAAAAAAGTAATTGCTTCATCGTATTTACCAGTATTCAAATAAGCAATTCCTGCATAGTAATTAGCTAAATTACCTGCTGCTGTACCAGAATATTCATCGGCAATTTTTACAAATCCAAATTTACCTTCAGAACCATTCAATGACAATTTATATAATGAATCACTAGCTACACCATTAGTTGCTTTTTCAAAATTAGATTGCGCCACAAACATTTCACTCGCTGCATCTTCTTCTTTAGGGTTTACTACAAATTTTTGATAAGCAAAATACCCAACAGTTACCAATGTAATAGCACCAACAACTCCAAAAATAATTTTTTGATTTTTAGCAACCCAGTCTTCTGTTTTAGAAGCTGTTTCGTCTAATTTAGAAAAAACCTCAGCAGTAGTACTGTCTTTCTCATCAATAATTACATTCTCAACTGCATCGTCTTTTACTTCTTTTTCTTTTGGTGTCTTATATCCTCTTTTACTGTAAGTAGCCATTTAAAATTTAATTTAGTGAACGGCAAAAATAAAATTTTTATTCAAATGCACGTAAAAAAAATTGATTTTATATTAAAATTTGAAAAAAAATATTTTTATAGCGATTTAACCCATGAAAACAATACCGAATATTCTAATAATCAGGGCGTGCCACCAGCTAGAAAACAGGGCTATTCACTTTGTGATCAGGGCCCTTTTTCCTAGCTGCTGTCGGGCCATCCGCGCTACTTCGGTAGCTTGCTTCTGTCCCTCACGCAGACTCCTGTTTACAATAAAAAAGGAAAATACAAATTAGCATCCTTTATATCAATATTTTTCAATAATTTGCGTCCGACTATGCAAATTATAATCTATTAATTAAATTAACTATTTAGATGTTTATGTCAAAAAAAACAAAAATTATATTCGCTTTTTTAATAATGATGTTGGCGGTCAATACGTATGGTCAATCTAATAATTTCATAGTTACATTAGATGCCGGACATGGTGGTAAAGATGATGGAGCTAAGTATTTCGATAATAAAGAAAAAGATTTAACCTTGGCAGTTACCTTGAAAGTAGGCAAGATATTAGAACAAAATTATGGTATTAGCTTGATATATACCCGAAAAACCGATGAGTTTATTGAGCTTCGAGAAAGAGCAAAAATTTCCAATCGAGCGAGTGCCAATTTATTTGTTTCCATTCATTGTAATGCAAATAAAAGCGCAACAGGAAACGGAAGCGAGACTTATGTAATGGGTATGTCGAGAGCTAACATGAATTTAGAAGTTTCCAAAGCAGAAAACTCAGTAATCTTTTTAGAAGATAATTACCAGAAAACATATAAAGGTTTTGATCCAAACAAACCAGAAACGTTAATAGGATTGCAAATCTTACAGGAAAGTAATTTAACGAGCAGTATTGATCTAGCAAATAAAATACAGAATAATTTCTCAAATTCTATAGCTATAAAATCCAGAGGAATTAAACAAGAACCGCTCTGGGTTTTAGACGCAACTACAATGCCTGGAGTTTTAATCGAGATAGGTTTTATTTCTAACAAAAACGATGTAAGTATACTAGAATCAGAAGATGGACAAAATAGTATTGCAACAGCCATTGCCAACGCTATCATAAGTTATAAAAATGAAAACTTTTGAAATAGCTGAGCAGAAACTCTTAAAGGAAACCTTAACAAATTGGCCTCCTTTATATCAATATTTTTCAATAATTTGCACCCTCTTTAAAACAGTCCAGAAAAAGACTTTAAAGTCAACAATTCCAGCAAGATCTCCAGATGTATCTAAAAAAAATATCGTTATTCAATTACAAAAACTTTTCTGAAGCCAATTTCGAATTTGACAGCAAAATCAATTGTTTTGTGGGCAAAAACGGCATCGGAAAAACCAATGTATTGGATGCCATCTATCATTTGTCCTACGGAAAAAGTTATTTCAATCCGCTTGCTGTACAAAACATCAAACATGGTGAAGAATTTTTCGTGATTGATGCCGAATTTGAAAAGAACGAAAGAACCGAACAAATTGTTTGCAGCCTCAAAAAAGGTCAAAAAAAAATACTGAAACGCAACGGAAAAGCCTACGATAAATTTTCGGATCACATAGGATTCATACCCTTGGTTATCATATCACCTGCCGACAGAGACTTAATTGTAGAAGGAAGTGAGACCCGCAGAAAGTTTATGGACAGCGTGATTTCGCAATTAGACCCACATTATTTACAACAACTCATTCATTACCAAAAAGTAATGAATCAGCGCAATGCATTATTAAAGTATTTTGCCCTAAACCACACTTATGACAATGATACCTTATCTATATATAATGAGCAACTAACTGAATTTGGACAATCTATTTTCGAAAAAAGAAAAACTTTCATTGCCGAGTTCATTCCTATTTTCAACTTTCATCATCATAATATAACTGGCTCACAAGAATCTGTCCAGATGATTTATGAAAGCCATTTATTCGAAAATGACCTACTCACCTTATTACAACAAAATATCAACAAGGACAGAATCCTGCAATACACCAGCGTGGGTATTCATAAAGATGACCTTTCTTTTGAAATAGACAATTATCCAATCAAGAAGTTTGGCTCACAAGGTCAGCAAAAATCATTTTTAATCGCCTTAAAACTAGCACAGTTCGAATTCCTAAAAAAACAAAGTGGCGTAAAACCCATCCTGCTTTTTGACGATATATTCGATAAATTAGACGAAAGTCGGGTATCCAAAATTATAGAGATGGTGAACAACGACATCTTTGGACAACTTTTTATATCAGATACCCATCCCGAACGTACCGAAACAATAGTAAAATCGACACACCAAACTTATACCATTTTCAATTTGTAGCTTTAATTTAAGATTCCTTAAAGATTCAAAAAAGTAAAAATTGCTTATTTTTACACCAACTCTAAATCATTTATACATTAATGAAAACAAATCACCTATATCTGTTCATTATATCTTTTATTCTGTTTTCCTGCACCGGACAAACGAACCCTGCAGTTAAAACTGTTGATGTCAAAACGTATTCAGAAAAAATAAAAGCAACTCCAAATGCCCAAATCCTAGATGTTCGTACGCCAGAGGAATATGCAACAGGACATATCGAAAACTCTGACAATGTAAACTGGCTTAGCGATAGTTTTATTTTAAGAACAGACAAGTACGACAAAACAAAACCTGTCTTTGTATATTGCAAAAGTGGCGGAAGAAGTATTAAAGCTGCCAATAAATTAGCCGAATTAGGTTTTACCACCATTTACAATCTTGATGGCGGAATTCTAAAATGGGAAGCCGCAGGACTATCAAAACCCGATGATAAAATCATAGGTGTTTGTAGTCAGGAATATGCTGAATTATTGAATACAGATAAAGAAGTATTGATTAATTTTTACGCCCCTTGGTGTGCGCCCTGCAAAAAAATGGAACCTTATATCCTAAAAATGCAAAAAGAAATGAGTGATAAAGTAGTTATCATCCGATTGAACGCTGATGAAAACAAAACTATCATGCAGGATTTAAAAATCAGCGAACTCCCTACTCTATTATTGTATAAAAACAAAACAATAAAATGGCAGAATTCAGGATTTATTAGTGAAGAAGATTTAAAAAAACAATTATTATAATCTGCCCATGCTAACAAAAGACACCTTACAATTCCTGGAAGATTTAAAAGCCAATAACAATCGTGATTGGTTTCTTGAAAACAAAAAACGCTACGAAGCCGTAAAGAAAGACTATCACCAATTGATAGCTGCTTTACTTGATGCCATGAAGCCACTTGATCCATCACTAGAAATGCTGGAAGTCAAGAACTGCGCCTTTAGAATCAATAGAGATGTTCGATTTTCTAAAGACAAGTCACCTTATAAAACCAATTTAGGGATCTGGATATCTCCTGGTGCCAAAAACGCCGAAGCTTCTGGCTATTATCTTCATATAGAAAATGGAAAATGTTTTGTTGGAGGCGGATTATATTCTCCAGAACCCAACCAACTAAAAAAAATCAGAAAAGAAATTCATTTTTTCTATGATGATTTAGTAGAGATCATAAATGACAAAACATTTCAGTCTACTTATCAGAATTTAAATAGAGACGAAAATATGACTTTAAAAAATCCTCCAAAAGGATATGATAAAGAAGACCCAGCCATTGAATACTTAAAATTAAAGAGCTATACCGCTACTCAAAATTTTGACACAAAACTGGCCACCCAAAAAGACTTTGTACCTATTATGGTAGAAAAAATGATCGCATTAAAACCTTTGAATAATTTTATTAATAGAGCTTTAGATTCAGAATAGCTTTAAAAACCAACCCCTACTTAATCCAATTCTTTATGGAGATTTTAAATAATTTTTCTTTAAAAAACTATAATACATTTGGCATTGAAGCCAAAGCCCAACAGTTTGTCGCCGTTCACAGTGTATCCGAATTGAAAAACATTTTGGAACAAAACAAATCAAATAAAAAATTTATTCTTGGCGGTGGAAGCAACATGCTTCTAACAAAAGATATTGAAGCTTTGGTAGTCCATATCGATTTAAAAGGAAAAAAAATTCTAAAAGAAGACACCGATTTTGTTTGGGTTGAAGGACAAGCTGGAGAAAACTGGCACGAATTTGTACTGTGGGCCATTGATCAAAATTTTGGAGGATTAGAAAACATGTCTCTTATCCCAGGAAATGTAGGTACCACTCCTGTACAAAATATTGGAGCTTACGGTGTTGAAATGAAAGACACTTTTGTTTCTTGTGATGCCATAAATATCGAAAATCAAGAAACAAAAACATTCACAAAAGAGGAATGTAATTTTGGATACCGAGAAAGTATTTTCAAAAACGAAGTAAAAAATCAATACGTTATAACTTCAGTTATTTTTAAACTTACAAAGCACAACCATAAAATCAATACTTCATACGGAGATATTACTGCTGAGTTAGCAAAAAACAACATTGCAACTCCCGGTTTAAAAGACGTTAGCAATGCCGTAATTGCCATTCGAAAAAGCAAATTACCTGATCCTGCTGAATTAGGAAACAGTGGTAGTTTTTTTAAAAACCCAATACTTTTAAAAACTGATTTCGAGAAAATTCATCAAAAATTCCCAGAAATGAGATTCTTTGATATTTCAGAAGCCGAAGTCAAAGTCCCAGCTGGTTGGTTAATTGAACAAGCAGGTCTAAAAGGAAAACGTTTTGGAGATGCCGGAATTCATAAAAATCAAGCGCTTGTACTCGTAAATTACGGAAATGCTACTGGACAGGAAATTTTGAATGTTTCTAAAAAAGTTCAAGATACCGTTTTTGAAACCTTTGGCATTCATATTGAAGCTGAAGTAAACATAATATAGATAGCAGGTTTTACAATTCAAATTCCGGATTACGAAAAAACTGCTCTAAATTCAAGAATCTAAATTAACAGAAAATGTATATACCTGATTTATTCAAAAACGAAAACCCAGAAGCCATTAGAACCTTTTTGAAAGAGAATGCTTTTGGAATCCTTATCAATCAAACCAATGGAAAATTATGGGTAACTCATATCCCTTTGGAATTAGATTATAACAAAGATGGTGAAGAAATTTTATATGGCCATATCTCAAAAGAGAATCCACAATGGACAGCTTTTGAATCGAATGACGACGTTTTAGCAGTATTTACAGGAGTTCATTCCTATATTTCCCCTTCTTGGTATGACCATGAAAATGTACCTACTTGGAATTACTCGGCTGTTCATGTTTATGGAAAAATTAAAATCGTAGAAGGAGATGCCGTAATCGAATCCTTGAGTAAACTGGTGGACAAATATGAGCAAAACTCAAAATGCCCAGTTAGAGTCGCCGATCTATCAAAGAAAACAATGATGGAAGCTAGAGGAGTTGTAGCTTTTGAAATTAAAATACAAGAAATACAGGCTCTAACCAAAATGTCACAAAACAGAGATGACAAAAATTATGCAGCTATTATTAAAGAACTTAACAATACAGAAAATCCGCAATCTATAGCAGTAGCAAAAGAAATGGAAAAATACAGAAAGTAATTACCAATTTTACATTGAAAATTGGTAATTGCTAATTACATTTGCAGTCGTTTTAAAAGCCAAAAAATAAAAGATGCTAACCATTATTTTATACTTTTTTATTGCTGTAGTTGTCATTCAACTTTTTTATTATCTCTTTGTTTTTGCAAAATTTTCATTTGCCAAAGCACAAGAAATAAACGCTAAAAACATTCCAATTTCTGTAATTGTTTGCGCCAAAAATGAAGAAGATAATATTATTAAATATGTCCCTTTACTTGCCGAACAAAATTATCCCGATTTTGAAATCGTCTTGATTGACGATGCTTCAAGCGACTCAACTTTAGATATTTTTGAAGAATTTGAGAAAACATATCCAAACATTCGCCTTGTAAAAGTAAAGAATAACGAAGCTTTTTGGGGAAACAAAAAATATGCATTGACATTAGGTATCAAAGCCGCAAAAAAAGAATATTTATTATTTACTGATGCTGATTGTTATCCTACTTCAAAAGAATGGATCACTGCGATGAGTGCCCAATTCTCAAGAGAAAAAACAATTATTTTAGGATATGGCGGTTATGAGAAAATAGAGCGTTCATTTTTGAATAAATTAATCCGTTTTGAGACTTTACTTACCGCTGTTCAATATCTTTCATGGGCAAAATCAGGTAATCCTTACATGGGAGTAGGTCGAAATTTAGCATACAAAAAAGAAGAGTTTTTTAATGTAAATGGTTTTATAGACCACATTCAAATTCGCTCTGGGGATGATGATTTATTCATCAATCAAGCTGCGGATTCAGACAATACAACTATCAGCTACAGCCCTGAAAGTTTTACTTACTCGGCACCTAAAACCACATATAAAGATTGGTTTATTCAAAAAAGAAGACATGTTGCCACTGCCAAACATTACAAAACATTTGACAAAGCACAATTAGCTATTTTCTTTAGTTCGCAATTGTTGTTTCTTACATTGCCTATTATTTTATTAGCCTTTCAATTTCAATGGATATTAGTATTGAGCATAATTGGCTTTAGATATTTATTCACTTGGATTGTTCTTGGGTTCGCCGCTGGGAAATTAAAAGAAAAAGATGTGATGTATTGGTTCCCTATTATAGAATTTATACTTATATTCACACAAATTAATGTCTTCATGACCAACATTTTTTCAAAACCAGCACATTGGAAATAAACAAACAAATAGAAAAAGCAAAAAAAGGAGATCAAGTTGCCTTTACTTTTTTATTGGATTATTATTGGAATGAAGTCTATGGTTTTATGCTTAAACGCACCGAAAACGAAACCACTGCAGAAGACATCACAATAGAAACCTTTTCTAAAGCTTTTGACAAAATAAGTACTTACAATTCAGAATATCAGTTTAACACCTGGCTCATTTCTATTGCAAAAAATGTCCATATCGATTTGATACGCAAAAACAAATCGAGTCTTTTTATAGAAATTACAGATGAGCAAGACCAACAGGCTTATAATATTGCCGATACAACTCCATCTGCCGAAGACGTATTAATCACAGAACAAAATCTTTCACAATTATTACAATTCATCAAAGAGTTGAAACCCCATTACCAAGAAGTAATTCAGTTACGCTATTTTCAAGAAATGAGTTATCAGGAAATTGCCAATAAAATAGATGAACCATTGAGTAATGTAAAGATTAAACTCCTTCGTGCAAAAAAGCTTCTATCTGAAATTATCAGAAATAGACATTAATTTAGTTAAATAAATAAATTTTTAACTAACACAACTTCTTCATCCACTTATAATTATTACTTATTTAACAATTTAATTGAAAAATAATACATTCTCTATACACTAAAATTCCTATTGTTTTCGTTAGAAGTTAAAATCACTTTAGCTTATGATTTAATTATTACCTAACCATTAAATCTATAAATTATGTCTAAATTAAGCATCTACGAAACCAACTGGATTGACCTTGTTTTCGAAAACAGAAACAAAGAGTATGGCGCGTATCCTTTACGCCAAGAAAACACCAAAACATCCTTAACTGCTCTCTTTACAGGAGCCTTACTTTTGACATCGGCCATTAGTCTTCCTATGGTTTATAATTATCTAAATCCGGAGCACAGGATCGCCCCATCAATACCTCTTGATACTCCTGTTACTCTTGTAGATCTTACTACTTATGTTCCACCCAAAACAGAAGTAGAAAAAACAGTTATGCCAGAAATTAAAAGACCAATTACAGAGAATATTAATACAGATACAAAACTTATAAATCCAGAAATCGTTCATTCAGATCTGGCAACTACAGAAATTGCTACTAATGTTGAACTTAAAAATACCACAAGCAACAACACTGAAGGTGCAGTTAGCACAGGTTTAGACACAACAGCTCCAACAGGTACAAGCACAGGAGTAAGCACTCCCAGCGTTCCGGACAACACTATTGTTTCTAGTGCCGTATTAGACAAAATGCCTGAATTCCCTGGTGGAATCAAAAAATTCTACACTTATGTTGGGAATAATTTTGAAAAACCGGAATTAGAAAGCGAAAGTGAGATTCGAGTAAACGTTTCATTTGTAATCGAGAAAGACGGAAGCATGACAGATATTAAAGTACTCAAAGATCCGGGTTATGGATTAGGAACAGAAGCCATACGCGTTTTGAAATCTTTAAAAACCAAATGGGCTCCCGGAATGATTGAAGGCAAGGCCGTTCGAACCGCCTACAACTTACCTATTACCATACAAGCTAACTAAAAAAAGAAAGCTGAACTCCAAAAGTTCAGCTTTCTTTTTTTAATTAACCACAATACAAAGATTGAGATTTATTTTTTCTTTGTAGTCTTCTTCGTAGTAGTTTTCTTTACAGGAACAGTATTTACAATCTTTTGTTGCACATACGGTTTGTATAAACCATCTTTCTCAGCTCTTGCTTTTGCATCATCAGCTCTTTGATTTGAATCAGGGTGAGAACTCATCATTTGATCTATAAAAGAACTTTGCGCTCCACCACTCATTTTTGCCAATATCCTAAAAGCAGATTCTTCAGCATTTACATTATACCCGTTTTTCTTCATGAAATCATAAGCAAACAAATCCGCTTCTGCTTCTTGCTTACGGCTGTGTTTACTATCAATCATAGCACTACCAATTTTTGCCAATTGGCTATCAGTTATTGCCGCAACTTTATTAGATTGAGAAGCTGCTGCATCAATCAAAGCCTCTTTTTGATATATAGCTTTCATAGCATCTCTTGAATCATGATTATTAACATGTCCTATTTCATGACCAATAACAGCAATTAGCTCATTATCATCCATCACATCCATCAAACCAGAAAAAACACGTACACTCCCATCAGCAGTTGCAAATGCATTGATATCTTTTGTTAAATACACTTTGTAATTCAAGGTATAAAACTCTCCTTTGGTATGTTTCCCAAAAACTCTAGCTAAACGAATTGCATAAGGATCTGTTGGTCCTGCCACTTTATTTTCGGCATCCATTTTATCAACGGCTGGCTTAGATAAAGCTGCTGCATCAGCATCAGAAAAAGTAAATCCAGTCATCCCTTTTTGAACAGCACCTAATGCTCTTTCACCTAAATTAATTTGCGCATGTGTTGTTGAAACTCCAAACAAAACAACTAAAGCTCCTAATAATATTGATTTTGTGTTCATCTTTTTTTTATTTATTTGAAGGTACAAATATAATATAAGTTTGACATAACTGAATTTAGTTTTATTCTAATGTTTAGAATTTAATCCTTCAAAGCCTTTAAATAATCTTAACAACGAAAAGAGACTTTATACAAAAACCTAAAAATTGACCTGATATTTGTGTACATTTCATCAAAAATCATAAATATTGAATCTTATTTTTTAAAACTACATTCCTTATCTTTGCAGTCTGAAAATCGAAATATGGAAACTGTTTTAGACAATACATTACCTGTTGGAAAGCCAAAATGGCTAAAGGTAAAACTTCCAATAGGACAAAAATACACTGAACTTCGTGGTTTAGTAGATAAATATAGCTTGAATACGATTTGTACATCTGGAAGTTGTCCAAATATGGGTGAATGTTGGGGAGAAGGAACTGCAACTTTTATGATTTTAGGAAATGTCTGTACACGTTCTTGCGGTTTTTGTGGAGTAAAAACAGGAAGACCAGAAACTGTAGATTGGGATGAACCTGAAAAAGTAGCGCGTTCTATAAAAATTATGAATATCAAACACGCAGTAATTACGAGTGTAGATAGAGATGATTTGAAAGATGGTGGTTCTATTATATGGATCGAAACTGTTAAAGCCATTCGAAGAATGAACCCAAATACTACTCTGGAAACTTTGATTCCCGATTTTCAAGGTATTGAAAGAAATATCGACCGAATCGTAGAAGCCAATCCTGAAGTTGTTTCCCATAACGTAGAAACCGTTCGTAGACTAACTCGTGAAGTACGTATACAAGCAAAATACGACCGAAGCCTGGAAGTTTTGAGATACCTAAAAGAAAAAGGCATCAATAGAACCAAATCCGGAATTATGCTAGGACTTGGTGAAGAAGAAGAGGAAGTTTTTCAAACCATGCGTGATTTACGTGCTGCCAATGTAGATATTGTAACCATTGGTCAATATTTACAGCCTAGCAAAAAACACCTTCCTGTAAAAGAGTTCATAACACCCGAGCAATTCGAAAGATATGAAAAATACGGATTAGAGTTAGGCTTCCGCCATGTAGAGAGTGGTCCATTAGTACGATCTTCATATAAGGCACAGAAACATATCAATTAATTTTAGATTTCTGAGAAATCTGGAAACTATTAGCTTCGCATCAACTTTAAAATGACAAAAACAAGAATTGCTATAAATGGGTTTGGAAGAATTGGTCGAAATTTATTTCGCTTGCTTTTAAACCATCCCACTATTGAAGTAGTCGCCATCAATGACATTGCCGATAAAAAAACAATGGCGCATTTGGTAAAGTACGATAGTATTCATGGTGTTTTGCCATTTGCAGTAAGCGCAGATGAAACAGGAATTTTTGTTGATGGTAAACATGTTTTGTTTTTCCACGAAAAAAGCATTGCAAAACTAGACTGGAAAAGTATCGATATAGATATTGTCATAGAATCTACCGGAAAACACAAAACTTTCGAAGAAATAAACACACACATTCTTGTTGGAGCCAAAAAAGTAATTCTTTCGGCTCCATCAGAAGTAGACACTATAAAAACTGTAGTATTAGGTGTTAATGAATCTATTCTTGACGGGACAGAAACCATTATCTCTAATGCAAGTTGCACGACCAATAATGCAGCTCCCATGATAAAAGTCATTGACGAACTTTGCGGCATTGAGCAAGCTTACATTACCACCATTCACTCCTTTACTACTGATCAAAGTTTACACGACCAACCTCATAAAGATTTGCGTAGGGCTAGAGGCGCAAGTCAATCAATAGTTCCAACAACCACAGGTGCTGCAAAAGCATTGACCAAAATTTTTACGGAACTAGATGGTAAAATGGGTGGTTGCGGAATTAGAGTACCTGTTCCTGATGGTTCTCTAACAGATATTACATTCAATGTAAAACGTGAAGTTACCATAAAAGAAATAAATGATGCTTTTAAATTAGCTTCCCAAAACACTTTAAAAGGATATTTAGAATATACCGAAGACCCAATTGTATCCGTAGATGTTATTGGCAATAAAAATTCATGTATATTTGACTCACAGCTTACATCAGTAATAGACAAAATGGTAAAAGTAGTAGGCTGGTATGACAATGAAATAGGATACTCCTCCAGGCTCATTGATTTAATTCTATTGATACAGTAAAAAAGTGTAAACAGCCAAATATCTCCTAATAGCTCGGGAAGGAAATGAAAAATCAATAAATATTAACATATGAAGCACTTTTTATTATTTATTATTTTTTTTCATTCAGTACTGTATCCCCAAAAAAGAGTTAAAGTTGATAGTATCTCATACTACTCTTATCTAGCAGCTGAGAGCATCAATAATAATAAATATAAAGAGGCTTTATTATACACTCAAAAATCTATTGATTTTTGCAAAAGAAATAACAAAACAGAAGCTGAAGCTATTCAAAACTATAAGCTTGGAAAAATTTATTTCGATCTAAAACTTCACAATGATGCTATTGAAATTTTAAACAGAAGCATTCATTTATTCAGTGCCGTTTCTAATAAGCCAAATATAAAAGTGGCAAATGCCTATTATTTTATGGGCTTGTCTTATATCGAGAAAAAGAATTACTCACTTGCAGAAACTTGCATTTCTAAGTCGGAAGAAATTCAAAAAAAACTAGGAATTAAAGATCAAACCGACTTAATAAACCTTCAAAAAGGAATACTTTCAAAAACAAAAGGAAACATTGCTTTCGCTTCGACTATATTCAATTCTATTCTTGCCAAACCTAAAAGCGAAGTAACAACAAACACTAAAGCCGAAGCCTTATACCAAATAGGAACTATTGAAGCCCTAGGAAAAAGATATAATTTAGCTTTAAACTACCTCAACAGGGCCTTAGATTTAAACAAAAACACCAAAAATCTTGACCAAAGATCAAGCATTTTACTAACTATCAGCTCTGTATATGACAAAATGTTAGATAAAACGAATGCTTTTATCTATCTCAAACAGCATTTGAATTTAAAAGAAAATATTTCCCTGTCCAATGATCAAAAGTTAGGCATCAATGATTATGAAAACTTTAAAGAAGTACAGCGATTACAGGAAACTCTACGTCTTGACAAAGAAAACAAAGAAAAAGAAAAATCCGATAAATTCTCTAAGCTTATAAGCATTCTTGCCATTGCTATTATTTCAATTTTATCTCTATTAAGTTTATCTCTTTATAAAAATAATATCATTCGTAATCAAACGAACTTATTATTAAAAGAAAAAAACAATGAATTAATTCTGGCAAAAAACAAAGCAGAAGAAGCCTCAAAGGCAAGATCTGAGTTCTTATCAACCGTAAGTCATGAATTAAGAACCCCCTTGAATGCCATAAATGGGATTGCTCATTTATTATTGGAAGAAAATCCCAAAAAATCACAAATGCATTATTTAACTTCCTTAAAATTTTCGGGGAATTATCTAACGACATTCATCAATGATATTTTGGAAATAAACAAAATAGACTCCAATAAACTGGAGATAGAATACATCAATTTTAATCTAAAACAATTATTGGGCGACATACAAAACTCCCTAAAAGAGATAGCCACAATAAACAATAATAAATTCATTCTCAAAATTGACCCTGAAGTTCCTGAAAATTTGATTGGTGATCCAACCAAATTATCCCAAATCTTCATGAACTTAATCAATAATGCCTTAAAATTTACCAATAACGGAACAATTAGTGTAATTACTAAATTAGTATCCTATCAAAACGATAATGCAGTTATTCATTTCCAAATCGTTGATACCGGAATTGGGATTCCAGAAGATAAATTAGAAACAGTATTCGAAAGCTTCTCCCAAGGTTCTATAGAAATCAACAGAAAGTTTGGAGGCACCGGATTAGGATTAACCATCGTAAAAAAATTGGTCAAAATATTAGGTGGAGAAATAAAACTAAAAAGTGAAGTTGGAGAAGGGACTACTTTTTCATTTGATTTAAATTTCAAAGTAGATTCGATGCCTATTCAAGTTAAGCCCGAAAATAAAAATTACGATCAGGAAATATTCAAAAACAAAAAAGTATTGGTGGTTGAAGACAACAAAATCAACCAAATGATTACCAAGAAAATGTTGGTGAATAAAGAAATGGAATGTACTATTTTAGACAATGGTGAAGAAGCCATTGAAATCTTAAAAGATAATGCATTTGATTTGGTTTTAATGGACGTTCATTTACTTGGTATCAATGGAACTATTGCTACACAACAAATTAGAGAATTTGACACCACAACTCCAATCATTGCACTAACTGCAATTTCATTAAATGAAAACAGAGAAATGCTACTTTCTTTTGGCATGACCGATGTAATTACAAAACCTTTTGTTCCGGAAGATTTTTATACCATTATTGCCCAAAACATGGTTAATTCCTAACCTCTTACGATTAACTCTTTTACGAGATTTCTCAAAATAGGCTCAGCTTTTTTAGCAGCTTCTAAAACCTCATCATGAGTAACAGACAGAATATTTTCTTCATCACCCATATCTGTAATAATTGAAATTCCAAAAGTTTCTAACTCCATATGTCGGGCCACAATTACCTCAGGTACAGTTGACATTCCAACACAATCAGCTCCCAAAATCTTAACCATTCTATACTCGGATAAGGTTTCATACGTAGGACCTTGCAGACCTAAATATACCCCATCATGAACCTCAACATCTAACTCTTTTGCAATTTCTTTTGCTTTAGCAATCATTTCAACAGAATATGGTTGGCTCATATTTACAAACCTTGGTCCAAAACGTTCGTCGTTCTTTCCTCTTAAAGGATGATCAGGCATGAAATTGATATGGTCTTTGATAATAACAATCGACCCTACTTTATAATTGGGGTTTACTCCTCCAGAAGCGTTAGAAACGATTAATTTTTCAACACCCAAATACTTCATTACCCGAACAGGAAAAGTCACTTCCTTCATAGAATATCCTTCATAATAATGAAAGCGTCCTTGCATTGCTACAACTTTTTTAACACCAATTGTACCAAAAACCAATGCTCCTTTGTGCCCCTCAACGGTAGAAACCGGAAAATTTGGTATTTCTTCATATGGTAAAGTAAACTTTACATCTATATCATCGGTAAAACCTCCTAATCCTGATCCTAAAATCACTCCATATTCAGGAATAAAATTTATTTTCCCCTGAATAAAGCTAACTGTTTCTTGTACTTTGTCCCACATAGTTCAAAATATTTTTATCAAAATTATCTGCATCAGAAAGGAACGAACTTTTAATAGGCAAAAAATAAAGCTGTTCACTCAAAATACTTCCTTTCAATCGAACATAATCTTTTTCGGTTGTTACAATAATCTTATCATGTGCTTTCTCCTTAATTTCCAACAATTCGCTTTCGCTAAAATTGTGGTGATCCGGAAAAGTCAAACATTCGTCATCCCCTTGTTTCAAATGGGCAAAAAACGATTCGGGTTTTGCAATTCCAGCCAAAAGCATCTTGCTTAAACTTTTAATCTCTAGTACTTTTAGCGTTTCCTTTTCAGAATAAACTACATCATCATAATCTATAAAGGTAAAGAACAAACTTTGATTCGAAGATAGGCCAAACTGTTTTTTAATATTATTTTGTTCTGCAATCGAAAGGTCCGAAGGACATTTGGTGACAATAACCACATTTGCTCTCTGAACTCCACTCCTACTCTCTCTTAAATTTCCTGTAGGCAACATAAGATCATTACAATACAAATCTCCATAAGCAGTAAGCAATATATAAAAACCTGCTTTTACTTTCCTATGTTGAAACGCATCGTCTAATAAAATAACCTCAGGAGGATTTGAATTAGAAAGTAACTGTTCGATTCCATTTTTCCTATTGGCATCTACAGCCACTTGAATATTCTTGAATTTTTGATAAAACTGAAAAGGTTCATCACCCAATTGTAATGCATCCGAAGTTGAATTAGCCAAAACAAATCCTTCTGATTGTCTTTTATAGCCTCTGCTCAAGGTAGCTACTTTATATTTATCCGATAATAACCGAATTAAATATTCTATTTGAGGTGTTTTCCCTGTACCACCAACACTAAGATTACCTACTGCAATAACAGGCAAATCAAAAGAATAGGATTTTAAAACCCCAGTATTGAAAAGAAAATTCCGAACACTTGTAATAAAGCCATACAAAATGGCAAATGGAAACAATATTTTTCGCAGTAAATTCATTTTACGAAAGTATAATATTTTATCTTTGGATGGAAATTATTAAAAACAAACTAATACTAACTTTACAAATTAACATCTAATAGTTACTATTGTTAATTAGTAAAGTACAAACTAATAAATACCCCATAAAGATTAAAAAATGAGTACTATAAAAGAAATTCTTTCTGTTCTTGAAGAAATGGCTCCATTGGCATATGCCGAAGATTTTGACAATGTAGGTTTAATAATCGGAGACGAAAACGCTGAAGCAACGGGTATTTTGGTTTGCCACGATGCTTTAGAAAATGTAATTGACGAAGCTATAACTAAAAAATGTAATTTGATAGTTTGCTTCCATCCTATTTTATTTTCAGGAATAAAGAAAATAACAGGAAAAAATTATGTAGAACGAGCTCTACTCAAAGCCATAAAAAACGACATAGCTATTTATGCGGTTCATACGGCACTAGACAATCACCCAGAAGGTGTAAATAAAATATTTTGTGATACATTGGGACTCACAAACACCCAGATTTTAATCCCAAAACAAAATCACATCCGAAAATTAGTTACCTATACCATTCGAGATAATGCCGACAAAGTTCGTAATGCCTTGTTTGAAGCAGGCGCAGGAAGCATTGGTAATTATGACAAATGCAGCTTCAATTCAGAAGGAACTTTTACTTACCAAGGTAATGAAAAAAGTGAACCTACAATTGGACAAAGAGGTGTGTTATCTACAGGTACCGAGGTTAAAATAGAAGTGGTTTACGCCAAACACTTGGAAGCAAATATTATAAAAGCATTGAGGGAAAATCATATTTACGAAGAAGTTGCTACTGAAATCTACAATATGAAAAATACGTTCAATCATATTGGTTTAGGAATGATTGGTGAACTCGAAGAACCGATGGATGAAAATGACTTTTTGCTTTATGCAAAAGACAAAATGAAAGCCGATGGAATTCGTCACTCTGCCTTTACAGGAAAAAAGATAAAAAAAGTAGCAGTCTTAGGAGGCTCGGGTAGTTTTGCTATTAAAAATGCCATTCAAGCCGGTGCCGATGTTTTTTTGACAGCCGATTTAAAATATCATCAGTATTATGAAGCCGAAAATCAACTTTTATTAGCAGATATTGGCCATTTTGAAAGCGAACGCTATACAAAAGAGTATATTGTTGATTATCTTAGAAAAAAAATTCATAATTTTGCAATCATTTTATCGGAAGAAAATACAAATCCAGTTAAGTACTTATAGAATATGGCGAATACGAAAGAATTAAGTGTTGAGGACAAGTTAAGAGCAATTTATGACTTACAGTTAATTGACTCTAGAATTGACGAAATCAGAAACGTTAGAGGAGAACTTCCTTTAGAGGTTGAGGATTTAGAAGATGAAGTTGCAGGTTTAAGCACTCGTTCAGAGAAATTGAAAGGTGAACTCGAAGTTATCGAAAACCTTATCAAAGAAAAAAAGAATGCAATCGACGAGCACAAAGAAGCTGTCAAAAAATACACTAAACAACAAGAAAGTGTTCGCAATAACCGCGAATTCAACTCTTTGACTAAAGAAGTAGAATTTCAAGAATTAGAAATTCAACTAGCTGAAAAGCAAATCAAAGAAATGAAAGCTTCTATTGAGCATAAAAAAGAAGTAATCGCTTCTTCAAAAGAGAAATTAGAGTCTAAAATGTCTCACTTAAAACATAAAAAATCTGAATTGGATGCTATCATGTCCGAAACTCAAAAAGAAGAGGCTTTCTTAACTGAGAAATCAGCGGAATATGAAGAGCTAATTGAAGAGCGTTTATTGGTAGCTTACAAAAGAATCAGAAGCAGTGTTCGTAACGGATTAGCAGTAGTTTCTATCGAAAGAGGTGCATCTGCAGGGTCATTCTTTACGATTCCACCACAAACACAAGTAGAAATCGCTTCTAGAAAGAAAATCTTAATTGACGAGCATTCTGGAAGAATTTTAGTTGACAGTGTTTTAGCTGAAGAAGAAAGAGAGAAAATGGAACAATTGTTTTCAAAATTCTAAAAAATAACTAAGTCCCGATCTAATCGGGACTTTTTTTATATCTCCACATATTTTGAGTCTCAAAAAAAGTATTCGGTTTCTAATTGTCAAATCGGTTGGTCAATACATCAACCTACTCAGTTTGGTGAATCCCAAAAAAGCGTTGCATATATCCTATTCTCTTTTTACCAACCCCAGAATAGGTAAAATTCAAGAAGACAACCTTCCAGAAATCCTTCAAGACACCATCAAAGAAACATTCCATCACAACGAAGACCATTTCCAGACCTATACTTGGAAAGGAAATGATACTAAAATTCTTTTGGTTCACGGCTGGGAAAGCAATTCTGCCCGTTGGGAAAAAACCCTACCTTATCTACAAAAATCCGGAAGCACCATCATAGCCATAGATGCACCTGCTCACGGACAAAGTAGCGGTAAGGAATTCAATGTACCCCGTTATGCAGAATTCATCAACAAAGCGGTAAAAAAACACAATCCAAGCATTATCATTGGTCACTCCATAGGAGGCGCAACCTGTATTTACCATCAGTATTTACATCCCGAAACCAGCATTGAAAAAATGGTAATTCTAGGCGCACCATCAGATTTGAGAACACTTATTGATAATTATATCCAAATGTTGAGTCTAAACCGTAAAATGTTCTCTCTTTTAGAAAAACGCTATTTAGAAAATTTCAATTTCGAGCTGGAAAATTTTTCAGGTGCCACATTTGCCGAACAAATCAATATAGAGGGAATTATTGCTCACGACACCACTGACAATATAGTTGCATTTGAAGAAGGGCAAAAAATAGCTAACGGTTGGAAAAAAGGACATTTCATAACCACTACTGATCTTGGTCACTCCATGCACGATGATGATTTGTATCAGGAAATCTACCGCTTTTTATTTAAAAAATAGATTGCTCGATTTCTAGACTGTTCGGTTTCTAGACTGTTCGATTTTTGGATTATTAGATTTTTGGATTTCGGGTACTTTAACAATCTGAGAATTCTATTAAAAAAAACATTCATACGACTTAACTATTAATCTAAAGATCGAACAATCTAATAATCCAAGAAGTCTAAAATAAAGAATACACTCTTACGATTTAATTATAAATCTAAAAATCGAACAATCTAATAATCTAATAATCCAAAAATCCAAGAAGTCTAAAAAAAGACTATTTTTGCACTATGGAAGAAAATCTAAAACGTCTCAATAAATTCATTGCAGAAACAGGCTATTGTTCGCGTCGCGAAGCCGACAAATTCATAGAAGAAGGCCGAGTGACCATTAACGGCGTTGTTCCGGAATTAGGAACAAAAGTTGCGCCTGATGATGAAGTACGCATAGATGGTAAACTAATCCGGGAAAAAACAGAAAAACCAGTATATCTTGCTTTCTACAAACCAGTAGGAATAGAATGCACCACCAATTTGGAAGTTCGTAATAACATTGTGGATTATATTAATTATCCTAAACGTATTTTCCCGATTGGTAGATTAGACAAAGCCAGTGAAGGATTGATTTTCATGACCAATGACGGAGATATAGTTAACAAAATATTACGTGCGAGAAACAATCACGAAAAAGAATATACCGTAACTGTAAACAAACCTATTACTGATCGTTTTATAGAGAGAATGAGTAATGGTATACCAATTCTAGATACAGTTACCCGCAAATGTAAAGTAGAACAAATCAGTAAATACATTTTCAAAATTATTTTGACACAAGGATTGAATCGTCAAATCCGTAGAATGTGCGAATATTTAGGTTATGAAGTTACCGCTTTAAAACGTATCCGAATTATCAATATTTCACTAGACGTTCCCGTAGGTCGTTATCGCGATCTAACCGAAGCCGAAATAAAGGAACTTAATCAATTAATTGAACCTTCCAGTAAAACAGAAGAAGCAAGTTTGCCAAAAAAGGAGGCACCAAAACGAAGAACAGAATTCATCAAAAGGGATGACCCAAGATTTAGAAAAAGAGGAAATTATTAAATCCCAAAGCCGTTTCAAAAAAATGAAACGGCTTTTTTTCTTATTACTATAACCTTCTTTTGCTAAAGCATTTCTAAACAATTTCAAGAAAACTAAAACAATACAAATTTCGAAAGATGTAAAAGCAAAAATGCCCTAAACATCGAGTTTAAGGCATTCTATAAAATATTTTTTTTCTGATTTTATTAGCTTCTGGTGATTCTCATTTCTCTTGCCAAAAGTGTATTTTTCAACAACATCGCAATAGTCATTGGTCCTACACCACCTGGCACTGGAGTTATGAAAGACGTTTTTTTGCTTACATTGTCAAAATCAACATCACCGGTTATTACATATCCTTTAGAATTTGTATCATCAGCAACACGAGTAATACCAACGTCAATAACAACAGCTCCATCTTTCACCATTTCTGCTTTCAAATAATTTGGAACTCCCAAAGCAGTGATAATAATATCGGCTTGCGTTGTAATCTGCGCAATGTTTTTGGTATAGCTATGTGTTAATGTAACTGTTGAGTTTCCTGGAAAACCTTTTCTCCCCATTAAGATACTCATAGGTCTTCCCACAATATGGCTTCTTCCTATTACTACGGTATGTTTCCCTTGAGTCTCTACACCATATCTTTCTAACAACTCCAAAATTCCAAAAGGAGTTGCTGGAATAAAAGTTGTCATATCTAAAGCCATTTTCCCAAAATTCTCAGGGTGAAATCCGTCAACATCTTTTCTTGGGTCAATTTCCATCAAAACCTTTTGCTCATCAATTTGCTCCGGAAGAGGTAACTGAACAATAAAACCATCGATTTCATCATTCTCATTCAACTCCTTAATCTTTTTCAGCAATTCAGTTTCTGAAGTTGTACTAGGCATTTTAATTAATGTAGACTCAAAACCCACACGCTCACAAGCTTTTACTTTGCTCCCAACATAAGTTAAACTTGCTCCATCATTACCTACAATCAAAGCCGCTAAATGAGGTACTTTACCACCTTTAGCTTTAATTTTTTGTACTTCGGCAGCGATTTCGCTTTTTATATCTTCTGCTGTTTTTTTTCCGTCGAGTAGTTGCATTTTTTTTGTTTAAAGTTTAAGGTTTCAAGTTTCATCTTTAAAAACGAAACTTCTAATTTATTAAATCAAAAAAGTTTCAAATTTTAGTCTCAACAACTTGAAACCTAAAACTTGAAACCTTTTTTATTATCTCGGCATTCCTGGCATTCCCTTCATTCCACCCATCATTTTCATTAGGTTTTTTCCTCCAGGGCCTTGCATCATCTTCATCATTTTGCTCATTTGGTCAAACTGTTTCATCAATTGATTTACTTGCTCAATTTTTGTCCCGGAGCCTTTAGCTATTCTAATTTTTCTTTTTGCATCTATCAATGCTGGCTTACTTCTTTCTATTGGAGTCATAGAGTGGATAATTGCCTCAATATGTTTGAATGCATCATCTTCTATTTCGATATCTTTCATCGCTTTTGAAGCTCCTGGTATCATCCCAACCAAGTCTTTCATATTACCCATTTTCTTAACTTGCTGAATTTGTGACAAGAAATCATCAAAACCAAATTCATTTTTAGCAATTTTCTTTTGGATTTTTCTAGCTTCATCTTCGTCATATTGCTCTTGCGCTCTTTCAACCAAAGACACAACGTCTCCCATCCCAAGGATACGCTCAGCCATACGATCTGGATAGAACACATCAATAGCATCCATTTTCTCTCCAGTACCTACAAACTTAATTGGTTTGTTTACTACTGATTTGATAGAAATTGCAGCTCCACCACGAGTATCCCCATCTAATTTGGTTAAAATAACCCCATCAAAATTCAATATATCGTTGAAAGCTTTTGCTGTATTAACAGCATCTTGACCTGTCATGGCATCCACAACAAATAAAGTTTCTTGTGGCTGAATCGCTTTATGCACTTTGGCAATTTCGTCCATCATTTCTTTATCGACAGCCAAACGTCCGGCTGTATCGACAATCACAACATTGAATCCGTTTGCTTTTGCATGCTTTATAGCATTTTGAGCAATCTCAACCGGATTTTTATTTTCTGGTTCAGAGTATACCTCAACACCAAGGGAATCTCCAACTACATACAATTGCTGAATTGCCGCTGGACGATAAATATCACAAGCCACCAAAAGTGGTTTCTTATTCTTTTTTGTTTTAAGATAATTGGCCAATTTACCAGAAAAAGTAGTTTTTCCAGATCCTTGTAATCCTGACATTAATATTACTGTTGGATTCCCAGAAAGATTTATTCCTGCAACATCTCCACCCATCAATTCGGTAAGCTCATCTTTGACTAACTTTACCAATAATTGTCCTGGCTGTAATGTAGTTAATACATCTTGACCTATTGCTTTCTCTTTTACTTTGGTTGTAAAATCTTTAGCTATTTTAAAATTGACATCGGCATCAAGTAAAGCACGACGCACTTCTTTCAAAGTTTCGGCAACGTTTACTTCAGTGATTTTTCCGTGTCCTTTTAATATATGAAAGGCTTTGTCTAGTTTATCGCTTAAATTATCGAACATAATTGTATTTCTCTTTAATTAAGGCGCAAATTTAATGATTTGATATTGAAGTTTAAATAGTATTAGAAATAAAAAAAGCAATTGTTTTAAAATATAGTTCAAAACAACAAAAAAGAGGCCAGATAAATCCAACCTCCTTCTCCCATAAACAAAACTAACTAATGAAACTAACTAATTTTTCTTTCTCAATACCAATTATTTTAAAATTGAATATTCTAATGTTAAATGCCCTCTTTCTCCGACATCATTTGTCATAGCTAGGAATTTAACTTTATAATAATTTCCTGAAGCATCTTTTATTACATAAAAACGATCTGTTTTTATGCTTGGCAAAGAACCTGGCCCTCCACCGCTTCTCCAGCTAGAACCTATCGCTCTTTGATCCTTTACAGAAACTGCAAAATTAGCTTCAACTACTTTTGCCTTTGTGAAGTCTGCATAAGATCCTCCATCTGCAACCAAAACTTGATAAGCTTGCGTTCCTCCTTTCATATTCGAAACGATAAAATCAGAATATCCATAAGTTACTTCTGTAGCTCCTGGTAAATAATTGGTGAATGTTGTAAAATTCAAATCCCATTTAGCTTTTTGTGGCTCAACCGAAACTGTGTTTCCTGTCTTCAAACTAAAAAAGGAGAAATTGAAATCAGCATCTTTAGCAATTGTTTTTTCTGTAAAAGTCGGAGATGCTAAATCTGCATATTGAATTTTATATCCGTTTCCGTTTCTTAAAATCCTAACTTTTTTCCAGCCTCTAGCCTCACCGTCAACACTTACTGAACCTGTATTTGGCTTTGTAGTCGAAACTGCAAATCCAAGATTTACTAAATACACTTTGTTCTCTACATCTGTAGCCGAAACTTCGGCAATTGCGGTTCCAATTCCTGCTCCAGCTCCAGCCAAAACACCAGTTGGGTTATCAACATAACCATTACTTGAAGGATTTGTACCTGCTCCTACTGCAACATTGGCATCACTTACTTGAGTCAAGGTAATATCTGAAGTTTCTAATTTTTTTACAGCCATTTTTAGAGATCCATTGATTACAACTCTAAAATCTGAACCTGTAGAAAATCCAAAATCCCAAGCTTCCCTGTTTATTGATTCTGATTTTCCTGTACTTAAATCAAGATAAACCTGATTAGGTTGGTTTGCTCCACCAATTGCAGGTTGCAAAACTGCTCCAACTGAAGGAATTTCTACTGGAGTTTTATCGTCATCATTAGAACATGACGCAAGTGACAATAGGGCAAAAGATAAAAATAGAAATGCTTTTTTCATTGTAATTATATTTAAATTAAAGGTTAAGGTTATATGTTAATTTTAAAAAATAAGAGCGCCCGTAAGCCATCAAAACTTCACCCGAAGATGCATGACCTGCTCCTCCAGCAGTCTTTGTTTGATTCACATTTTTTATATCAAATAAGTTTCTTGCCCCAATTGTAGCTTCGAGTTTATTATTCAAGAAATTTTTCCGAACTGAGGCATCAAGCCAATTACTTGAATCTACTTCTGAAATTAAATATTCAGATGTGCCTTCTATAAATTGCTGTGATTTTCCATTGTGTTTATAGTAGGCAGAAAATATCGTTTTCCAGCTCGGAATATTATATGAAACACTACTGTTCAAATTAAAAGAATACAGAAATTTATCATCTGAACTAAAAATCTGATTTTCGATTTTTTGAGAAACTCCTATTATTGACGCTCCAAAATTGATTGTCAGATTATTCTTCTTGAATTGATTCACAGAAGAAATATTCCACATTTTATATTTACTGATATTAATGTATTGGTATTCCGGATTTCCAGTATCTTCATTAAACCCTACAAGAGCCATATCAATTCTATCGTTTACATCTAAATAACTCCCCATTAACATATTATAAAGCTGAAATCCAGAAGCTTTAATTGTCTCTTTTTTTATGCTCATTTCATACGAAGTACTTGTTTCCGGAATAAGATTCTCATTTCCTGTAAAGAAATGACCATCAAAAATCAGCTTAGAATACAACTCCTGAAAAGTGGGTGTTCTAAAAGATTTACCCATAGAACCGCGGAGTTCTACTCCTTTGTCAAATAAATATCTCAGTCCCAAAGAAGAGGCATATTGATTTTTGAACATAGACTGAACTGAAAATCGAATTCCCGGACGTATCGAAAATCGCTCTGTTGCTTTTATCTCTGATGAAACAAAAAAATCATAATTCTGAATGCGTTTCGTGATAGGAACAAATATATTATTAGCCTCTTGAACTAATGAAAAACCAAGGTTATTCACAAATTCATATCCTAATTGTAAGTCAACTTTACTATCCGGAAAAAAATTACTCAAAGTTCCTGTAGAATAAAGCACATCCATAGACTGATCTTTAATTTTGATATTATTAGATTCTGTTTGTGTACTCAAATAATATCTAAAAGCCTCTACATCTCGCTCTTGCTTTTGATCTGAAAAGGAAAGATTATAATTGAGTTTTGAGAATAATTTTCCAGCTGAATTCAAATGATGAAAATACCTATTGGTCAAATATCGTTTGTCATTTGCATATCGGTAAGAGCCTAAAGTAGTATTGTAACCTGATTGAACTGCACTATCATAATAATCTACATCTTCATCCAGATATTCAAATTTGTAGAAAACGCTGAAATTATTTTTTCTATACGACACTAATGCCGTTGTGTTTAATTGCTCTTTTGGGAGCCAGGTATAACCACGCAACCCATCATTTTCGGCATAATCCTTTCCTTTTTTATTATCCAAAAATCCTTGAAAATCATTCCGATTGGCTCCAATAGAAACAAACCAATTATTATCAAAATTATGGGAGACTTTTAAAGCTTGAACATGACGGCCTTTATCAAAAAGCGAGTATTCTTTACCAACTGTTTCTTCTTGGAGAGTTGCCGAAATTCCCCATTTGTATTTTGAAGATGTTTTGGTAATGATATTCAAAACACCACTTACAGCATTGGCTCCGTGGGTAACTCCCATTGAACCTTCTATAATTTCGATTTGTTCAATATCATTCAAATTAATTTGGGACAAATCTGTATTATTTCCTAAACCTGCTTCATTAACCAAAGGGACATTATCTACCAATATTTTAAAATATTGTGCATCTAATCCAAACATTGATACTGTAGACCTGCCATCATTCCCGCTTGGCTTTACAGTAATATTCAAATACTGATTCAGAACATCTGATAAATTATTTGCTGCTAAATTCTGAATATCCTGACTCGAAATTAACCTTACATTAAAAACCGATTTTTTTATGGACTGCGGTTTGAACTGCCCTGTAACAACCACTTCTGAAAGTTTATTTACCGCAATAGTATCTTTTTTCTGGGCGAAAAAAGTGTAAGAAAAAAGAAGTAGTATAATAAGAGAAGTTTTAATTTTCATTGCCTTTATTTAGAAGCTTTCTTAATAATTTTTTGCAAATATATACCTTATTTTTATTTGTTCTAAATAAAAATACTATTTTTGTTGTAAATAAGTATTCATTAAAAATTAACCCTATGAGAATCAAAGCAATTCTATTTTCAATTGCATTATTAGCAAGTCAAACCGGCAAAAGTCAAGATCTAAAAAAACAACAAGACATTAATTCTATCAAATCAATGTGCGGTTGTTATGAAGTAAAGTTTAATTTCATCGAAACTTTTAAATATTCAAAAGACAGCATCAATTATAAACCATCAGAAACCAAACACGATACCGGACTAGAATGGGTAGAATTGGTAGAAAACCAACCCAACAAGATTGTTTTGCAACATTTATTAATTGTTGGAACCGGAGAAAATGACATTGTTAAACACTGGAGACAAGATTGGCTATATGAAAACACTGATTTGTACTCATTTTACAAAGACCAAACCTGGAAATTCAACAAATTACCAGCACAAAATGTAAAAGGTCAATGGACACAAAAAGTATTTCAAGTAGATGATAGTCCAAGATATGAAGGAACTGCAAGCTGGGTTCATGTAGACGGAACTGATTATTGGAAAAACATTACTGATGCTCCTTTACCTAGAAGAGAACACACTAAAAGAAATGATTATAATGTGCTAAAAAGAAGAAACATTCAGGAAATAACCTCATTTGGTTGGATTCATGAGCAAGACAATGATAAACTAGTTAGAGATGTCAATGGAAAAGATGCTTTATTAGCTCAAGAAAAAGGAATAGATATTTACACTAAAGTAGATGACAGTAAATGCAAATTGGCTCAAAATTGGTGGAAAAACAACAACGAAGTTTGGGCTAAAGTAAGAAGCAAATGGGAGAAAATTTACGCAAGTAACAAAGATTTGTCATTACAGAACAAAGTAAATAAAAAATCGCTTTTCTCTGTTCTATTTGATTTAAAACCTACTGCTTCACAAGCTGAAGTTGACGCTATAATTGATTCTTTCGTCATCAAATAATTTAAGAATTACGCTTATGTGCAATCTAAAAATATTAAATCGAACCTCTAATGGTATTCTACTGTATTGTCACGATAGAGACATGTATCAGTTACTGTTTAATAATTTGACTTTTGATTTGAGCAGTATTGAAATGACCAGTTTTTCCAACTATTTGGATCAAATAGACATTGATTATTGGGAAACCGAATATCAGCATTCCATTTATGAAAGGAAGATTCCAATTCCAACTTTGCAATCCAACTTTATAATTTTGTTAAACAGAAAAGAGTTAGAAGAATTACGATTTTTAGTAGATTGTGTTTGTGAAGACAAAATCTTAAAGCCTGTTGATATCAATTACCTAATTATTTCTAATTGATAAAAAAGAATATAGAAAACGCACATAAAAAAATCCGAACTGAAAAGTTCGGATTTTTAGTTTTATCTATAAAAATTACATTCTCTCTGGAACATTTATTCCTAATAAACTAAAGGAATCTGCAATAACATCTGCCACTTTTTTAGACAATTGCACTCTGAATATTTTTTTGTTTAAGTCAGTTTCTCCAAGTATAGAAACGGCTTGGTAAAAAGAGTTGTATTCACGAACCAACTCATACGTATAGTTAGCGATTAAAGCTGGGCTATGATTATGTGCTGCATTCTGTATCACTTCAGGAAACAATTCAAGTTGTTTTACCAATTCTTTTTCTTTTTCGTGAAGCTCCACAATTCCAGCATTGGTTGCAAAATCAAAATCGGCTTTACGAATAATTGATTGGATTCTAGCGTAAGTATATTGAATAAAAGGTCCCGTATTTCCAGCAAAATCAACAGACTCTTCTGGATTGAACAAGATTCGTTTTTTTGGATCTACTTTTAGAATATAGTATTTAAGAGCTCCAAGACCTATTGTATTGTATAATTTTGATTTTTCTTCTGCTGAGTATGAATCTAATTTTCCTAAATCTTCGGCAATTTTTTGAGCTGTATCAGTCATCTCCTGCATCAAATCATCAGCATCAACTACAGTTCCTTCACGGCTTTTCATTTTTCCAGAAGGTAAATCTACCATACCGTATGATAAATGAAATAAATTTGAAGCCCAATCAAAACCAAGTTTTTTCAAAATAAGAAACAATACTTTGAAATGATAATCTTGCTCATTCCCTACTGTATACACCATTCCACCAACATCCTGCATGTCTTTTACACGCTGGATTGCTGTTCCAATATCTTGTGTCATATAAACCGCTGTCCCATCAGAACGTAAAACAATTTTACGATCTAATCCTTCATCGGTCAAATCAATCCAAACTGAACCGTCTGGATCTTTTTCGAAAATTCCTTTGTCCAATCCTACTTGAACTACATCTTTTCCTAGTAAATAAGTATTGCTTTCATAATAGAAGCTGTCAAAATTCACTCCAAGATTTTTATAAGTAGTAGCAAAACCATCATAAACCCATTGGTTCATGTTTTTCCAAAGCGCGATTACTTCAGGTTTACCATTCTCCCAGTCTAAAAGCATTTGTTGTGCTTCAAGAATAATTGGAGCCTGTTTTTTGGCTTCATCTTCTGTTTTTCCTTCCGAAATTAATTGATTGATTTCCTCTTTATATGCTTTATCAAAAGCCACATAATAATTACCAACCAATTTATCTCCTTTCAACCCTGTAGATTCAGGAGTTTCTCCGTTTCCAAACTTTTGCCAAGCCAACATTGACTTACAAATATGGATTCCTCTATCGTTGATGATTTGGGTTTTGTATACTTTTTTGCCAGAAGCCTTAAGAATTTCAGCAACTGAATATCCTAATAAATTATTACGAACGTGTCCTAAGTGTAATGGTTTATTGGTGTTTGGCGAAGAATACTCAACCATCACCGCTTTGTCATTTGCCGAAGGTGTCACAAATCCGAATTTGTCAATATTTCTGATTTCATTAAAAAAATTCATATAATATTGATCTGCAATAACAATATTAAGAAATCCAGAAACTACGTTAAAACGAGCAACTTCCGGAACATTTTCTACAAGGTAATTTCCAATTTTATTCCCTAATTCAACAGGGTTACTTTTCACCAATTTAAGTAATGGAAAAATAACCATAGTAATATCTCCTTCAAATTCTTTTCTGGTAGCTTGAAATTCGACTTTTTCAATAGTTACATCAAACAAGGTTTGAATAGCTTTCTCTATGGATGGGGTAAGAATATTGGATAATGACATGTATACTTGATTTTTTTAAGTGTGCAAATATAAGGCTTATTCACCAAATGATAGAAAATGAATAAAAAAATTCTATTCAACCTCGATTGCAAAAAAACTATAGTAAAATACTAAATCCACACAATAGTGCTTTTGATTCCTTATTGACAATATAAGAAAAAACCTAATTAAATAACAAAAATTCGAAAATTTGTAATTTTTTTTTGGAACACAAACTACTAAAAATCAAAGTCTACCATCAATAATTAGTAAAAACCATTATTTTTTTTCAAAAAATGCTGTTACAAAAAGTCTATAAAATAGTCTTATGTGAAATCGTCAATCAAAGTAATAATCAAAAAACAAATTATGAAAACTAAACTATTAGTATTATTCCTACTGAGTTTTATAGGAATAGCCCAAGCTGAAAACCCCGGAATTATGTCGGGAAAAGTGATAAACAAAACAACAAATACCCCCGTTCCTTACGCTTCTGTTGTTGTAAAAGATGCCGATAAAGTAATCAATGGTGTGGTAGCCGATGACAATGGAAATTTTTCTATTAAAAACTTAGAATTAAAAAAATACACCTTAGAAGTAGAATTCATTGGATACAAAAAATACACCACCTCATTTGAATTGAATACTGCAAAAAAAACTTCTTCTATGAATATCCTTTTGGAAGAAGAAGCTACACAACTTCAATCAGTTGACATTGTTAAAGAGCATTCATTAATTGAACAAAAAACAGATCGAAAAGTCATTAATGTTGGTAAAGATTTACTAAGCGCAGGAGCAACTGCAGCCGAAATCATGAACAACATTCCCTCAGTAAGTGTTGATCCACAAACCAACGCGGTGAGTCTTAGAGGAAATTCTAATGTTAGGGTATTTGTAGATGGTAAACCATCTACTGTTGATGCATCACAGTTATTGCAACAAATCCCATCTACTTCAATCAAACAAATTGAATTAATTACCAACCCATCCGCCAAATACAATCCTGAAGGAATGAGTGGAATTATCAATATTGTATTGAACAAAAATGCTAAAATAGGTTTTAACGGAAGTATAAATAGTGGTGTTACCTTTGGAGAAACTCCAAAAACAAATTCATCTTTTGATATGAATTACCGTAACGGAAAAATTAACATGTATGGTAATTATGGTTTAACTACCGGAAAACACCATAACTATGGAAATGTACAATCATTTGAACCTAATGAAGAAAATTATCAAGATTTCAATCTTAATAATGACAATAATGCGCATCTAGCCAAAGTTGGTTTAGACTATTATCTTAATGATACTAACACAATTTCTATTTACACTACGCAAAATATTGATAATGGAAGCGGAAACTCACGTGTAACAGTAGATTTTACAAATCCTTCAAGAACAGATCTCCTACAAACATTTGATAGTAAAACAGACAATTACACCCAAACTTATAATTTAGATTACAAGAAAAAATTCAAAAAAGAGGGGCATACTTTAGAATTTGAAGGCAATTACAGTAACAGTAAAGATACCGAAAACACTGTATATAATGTTCCTTCCATAAATGATGTCAATAATAAAGGTGAAAACGTTTTGCTTAATTTGGATTACACTAACCCCTTGACTGAAACCATCAAATTGGAAGCCGGATTAGAAACTCGAATTGAAAACACTAAAAATGATTTTCATGAGTATAGTGCCAATAGTACCAATTCAAATTTTAATTATGAAAGAAAGATTTATTCAGCCTATACAACTTTTTCCAAACAATGGAAAAAATGGAACGCACAAGTAGGAGCGCGATTTGAAAAGTACACTGCCGATGCATTATTCCAAAAACTGAATGAAGCTGACGGTACTTTTAATGATGATTTATTCACGGTTTATCCTTCTGGTTTTTTAAACTATACACCAAATGATAATGACTCCTTTAATCTTAGTATCTCAAAACGTGTAGACAGACCAAGTATAGACCAAGTAAATCCGATACGCCAATGGAGTACACCTCAAATAACTTCTGAAGGAAATCCAGATTTGTATCCTCAATTTACCAATTCGATCGAATTAAATTATACTAGAAAAACTAAAATAGGTTCTATCACTTCGGGAGTATTCTACCGTCAAATTAATGACGAGATTACAAGAACTCTTACTGAAAACCCTAATGACACAGAAAAATTAATTTTATCGTATGCCAACTTAGGTGATAATAATGCTTATGGAGTTGAACTTTCAGGAAACCTAGATTTTACAAAATGGTATACTGCCAATATTAGTTTTGACATGTACAACAAAAAAACAAAAGGATATGTAGAAACTGAATATGTAGAAGTAAATGTAACTACTTTCAATTCTCGTATTAGTAACACCTTTAAAGCTAGTAAAAATTTACGTTTTCAATTAACAGGAATGTACAGAGGTGAAGATTTAGGATTACAATTCCTTAGAAAACCAATGTGGAAAGTAGATTTAGGTTCTAGCCTTACCGTGTTAAAAGGAAGCGGAACAATAACAGCTCGAGTAAGTGACTTATTTGACAGTATGCATTTTGAATTTGATGCTACAAGACCAAAAGTACAAACTGGTGAATTTCACTGGGAAAGCCAAACTGCATATATAGGTTTTAACTATCGTTTTGGAACTGGAAAAAATAAAGCAATTCAAAGAAAAGCAAGGGATAAAAACGAAACCCAAGGAAGTGGTGGGTTCTAAAGATTAGTTTTAATAATTTGTTGCAAAGAAAGAAACCCCAGAGTATGCCAACTCTGGGGTTTCTTATTTTTAAATACTTTATCGCTTCTATTAAACTTTTAGAAACAAAGTCGAATTACCATTTTATAATCGCGCTTGCCCAAGTAAATCCACTTCCGAAAGCAGCTAAAACCACAGTGTCTCCTGATTTTATTTTCCCTTGTTCCCAAGCTTCCGTCAAAGCAATCGGAATAGAAGCTGCTGTTGTATTCCCGTATTTCTGAATGTTATTAAATACTTGATCATCATTCAGTTCAAATTTCTTTTGTATAAACTGAGATATTCTCAAATTGGCTTGATGAGGAATTAACATATCAATATCCGAAACATTCAAATTATTAGCCTCCAAACCTTCATTAATTACTTCTGCAAAACGAACCACTGCATTTTTAAATACAAATTGCCCATTCATGTACGGGAAATAGCTTTCATCATCCGGATTATTATCGGCAATAATATCAGTTACCCAACGCGCCCCCATTCCTGGTGCTGTAAGTGCTAATTCTTCTGCATGCAATCCTTCAGAATGTAAATGAGTAGATAAAATCCCTTTAGTTAAATCTTCTTCTCTGCTCAAAATGGCAGCTCCTGCCCCATCACCAAAAATTACTGAAACACTTCTTCCACGTGTTGTCATATCTAATCCTGTAGAATGCACTTCGGAACCAATAACTAGGATATTTTTATACATTCCTGTCTTAATATATTGGTCAGCTACAGAAAGAGCATAAACAAAACCGGAACATTGATTTCTCACATCTAACGCTCCAACTGTTCTTAATCCTAAATCGCGTTGTACCAAAACTCCTGGTCCTGGAAAATAGTAATCAGGGCTCAATGTTGCAAAAACAACAAAATCAATATCCTCTGCAGCTACACCTGAACGCTCTATAGCTATTTTAGCAGCTTTTACACCCATTGATGTAGTTGTGTCTTCTCCACGAATGATATGTCTTCTCTCCTGAATTCCTGTTCTTTCTTGAATCCATTCGTCATTGGTATCTATAATTTTAGACAAATCATCATTAGTCACTACATTGTCTGGGACATAATATCCCAATCCCGTTATTTTTGAATGGTACATACTTTTGTTATATTATTAAAATGAAGATTACAAATTTAAATATCTTTTAAAATATCTAATGACAAATTACTATTTTTTTAGCGATATTCATTTTTTAATTTTTCGGGAGCTATTTTACTTCGCAGAATCTTCTATTTCCTGCTATACTACTGTATCTTTTTTTCCAGAAGAAAGGATATACTGCACACCATGACACTTCTTTTCTAATAATTAGTAAAGGAACCACAAAACCTAACGGCGCTTTGTCTTACTGACTAAGTACTATTTTCAAGTTCTAAAAAGGTTAGAAGGTTATATTACCCAAAGAATCTCACTGTTAGTGTACAAAAGAAAATATTATTCATTTACTCTGGGAGCAAGATCAATTCATGGAAAAATATTTAAAAAACTAAAATAGAAAACCCAACTTTTCAATAAAAAAAGAGACAGTCCGGAAACTGTCTCTTTCTTATATAAATAATTTTATTATAAACTTTTAAAGTTCAGAACTCATTAAATAATCCTCAACACTACTTCTTGATTGAGTTCTAAAGCAGTTTCATGCTCAAAAAAAATAGCTTTTCTATCAAAAGCTGCTTTAATCAAATAACGGCTACCCTTAAAAAAAGATTGCTTTACTATTGCTCGTAAAGAACCGTTTGGATCAATTTTTAATTGATGCGGATACAATAAAACAATCTCATCCTCTCCTTCAATTGGCATTAATTGTGACAATTTCAGTTCATTTACTTCTCCAAAAAGAGAAGCAACATATTTATTTAAAGGATAAGTATAAACCTCCGCCGATGGTCCTTTTTCTATAATTCTTCCTTGGTGCAAAACTATAGTTTCATCAGAAAATGATAAGGCATCTGTACTATCATGAGTTGCAATAAAACAAGTAATTCCCTTTTTCTTTAAGTAAGCAAAAAGGTTTCTACGCAAGGCGTTTTTTCTAAAATTATCAATATGGCTAAAAGGCTCATCAAGTAACAAAACTTCTGGTTCTAAAGCCAAAACTCTTGCTAATGCAATACGTTGTTGCTGACCACCACTTAATAGCTTCGCTTTTACATGAGCAAATTCAGTCATTTCAACCATCTCCAATAATTCTTGGACACGTAGTTTTTTTAGAGGTAAAAAACCATTCGAAAGAAACTTACCAACATTTTCGGCTACCGTTTCATAAGGCATTAAATCAAAATCTTGAGCCAAATATTTCATGAACGGCATTCCGGGAATCAAATTGTATTTAGGTCCTTTTATCTCCGTTTCATTATAAAAAATGCGGCCTTCGCCTAAATCATACATGCCATAGATAAGCTTTAAGAGCGTGCTCTTTCCACAACCACTCTCACCTAGAATTGCTATATTCTGCCCTTTGGCAACTGTGAAATCAACATTTTGAATAATGATTTTTTCGGTATAGCCGAATGAAATATTTTGAACCTGAAGCATTCTATGACATTAAAATTTGAAAAGACAAATATAACTCCTTTACTAAAAAAAATATGTTTATAATTGATTTATATCCAAAAAAAAACTGCTTCAATGAAGCAGTTTTTTTAATAAGAAGATCAATCCTTATTGCTTCTTTTTGGCGTCATCAATCATTTTTTGATTAGCAGTAATGGCAAATTCCACACGACGATTTTGACTTCTACCATCTGGGGTGTCATTCGTAGCAATTGGGTCTGCAATACCAAAACCAGATGTTTTGAAACGGCTAGACACTAATCCTTTCGATATTAAATACATTTTTACAGATTCTGCTCTTTTTTGAGAAAGTGTTAAGTTGTATTCTGGTTTTCCTGTATTATCTGTATAACCAAAAATTTCAATATTAGTATCACCATATTCTTTAAATACTGGAACTAGCTTATCTAAATTGGCTTTTGCTTGAGCGGTTAAAGTAGATTTATTTACATCAAAACGAACAGCATCCTCTTTTAAAACCAAACGAATTCCTTCACCTACTCTTTCAACATCGGCTCCAGGAAGTGCCTCATCAATTTCTCTTGCCTGTTTATCCATGCTATTTCCGATAAGTGCTCCAGTTCCACCACCAATAGCAGCACCAATAGCAGCACCAGCTGCGGCATGTCCTGAATTTGCACCAATTATTCCTCCAATAACTCCTCCTGCAATTGCACCAATACCAGCTCCTTTTTGCGTATTATTGGCATTTTTCACTGATTCGCAGCTTGTAAAAAGAAAACTTAGTACCAATAAACTGCTTAATCCTAAAATTGCTATTTTTTTCATCTTCATCATATTATATATTAATTAGTAGCTCTTTGAAATTGGTAAACAACATCTGTATCTTTACCTCCAACATTTATTTTATCAACCAATTGAAACTCATTCTCTGATTGATTTCTTACTCCAAGGACAAATCCGGTTTTCACTTTCTTAGACTTTAGTCCTTCATCTAATATTTTCAAAACAAACTGCCCCTCTTTATTCACATACCATGTGATATCTGACGTAAAAGCAGTACAATTTGAATTGTTCAAAGTCATGGTTCCTTTATTATTGTTTGAAATAAATTTCCATGTACTTCCTATAAAACATTTTGAATCAGCAAGATTAAAAGAATTTACTTTAATATAGTCAGAACCCGGATATACTACTTTGGTAATCTCCCAATTTCCTTTCATACCAACTTGAGAAGTCTTATCTAATTTTGTCATTGGAGCATTAGAAACCGGCTGTGGCGTAGCAGGCGGTGTAGGTGCAGATTTACATGCAAAAACCAAAATGGCCATCGAGCATAATAACAGAATTTTTCTCATTTTATTTCATTTTTAAATTAATGTACCTACAAAGATACATATCAAATTGATTAAAAATTATTTTTTTGTTATATAATTTACCTACGACAATTTGTCACTCCCTAACTAATTGGTATCCTATTTGAAATATAATTTAACCAATTGTAAAACCATTTAATAAATATAAAAAACATGACAACAGGTAAAATTAATGTTTCAGTTGAAAACATCTTTCCTCTAATCAAGAAGTTCTTATACAGTGATCACGAAATTTTCTTGCGTGAATTGATTTCAAACGGAACCGATGCGACTTTAAAACTAAAACACCTTACTAGTATTGGTGAAGCCAACGTTGAATATGGTACACCAATTATAGAAGTTAAAATTGACAAGGAAGCAAAAAAAATCCACATCATTGATCAAGGATTAGGAATGACCGCTGATGAAGTAGAAAAATACATCAATCAAGTGGCTTTTTCTGGAGCTGAAGAATTCCTCGATAAATATAAAGATTCTGCCAAAGATTCTGGTATTATTGGTCATTTTGGTCTTGGTTTTTATTCTGCTTTCATGGTTGCAGAGAAAGTTGAAATTATCACCAAATCATACAAAGATGAACCAGCTGCTCACTGGACATGTGACGGAAGCCCAGAGTTCTCATTAGAGCCAGCTGACAAAACTACCAGAGGAACTGAAATTATTTTACATGTTGCCGAAGATTCTTTAGAATTCTTGGAAGAATCTAAAATTTCAGGCTTATTGAATAAGTACAATAAGTTTATGCCTATTCCAATTAAATTTGGAACAAAAACTGAAACGCTTCCAAAACCGGAAGATGCACCAGAGGATTATGTTGCAGAAACAGTAGAAATTGACAATATCATCAACAACCCTAACCCAGCCTGGACTAAACAACCAACAGAATTATCGGATGAGGATTATAAAAATTTCTATCGTGAGATGTATCCAATGCAGTTTGAAGAACCATTGTTTCATATTCACTTAAATGTAGATTATCCATTTAATTTAACTGGTATTTTGTATTTCCCAAAACTGGGATCTGATATGCAAATTCAGAGAGACAAAATTCAATTATTCCAAAATCAAGTTTATGTAACAGATAACGTAGAAGGAATTGTACCTGAATTCTTGATGATGCTTCGTGGTGTTGTTGATTCTCCAGACATTCCATTGAATGTTTCTCGTTCAGGATTACAAGCAGATGGTGCTGTAAAGAAAATTTCTAACTATATCACTCGTAAAGTTGCCGATAAATTAAAATCTTTATTCAACGAAAACAGAGAAGATTTTGAGAAAAAATGGAATGATATTAAAATCGTTCTGGAATACGGAATGCTTTCTGAGGATAAATTCTACGAAAAAGCAGGAGCTTTTGTTTTATACCCAACAGTAGATGACAAATACTTCACGCTAGAAGAATTAAAAGAAAACCTAAAAGAAAAACAAACTGATAAAAACGGAAAATTAGTTGTCTTATACGCTGGGAATAAGGAAGCACAACACTCTTACATCGAGATAGCAAAAGACAAAGGTTACGAAGTTTTACTTTTAGATTCTCCAATTATCTCTCACTTAATTCAAAAAATTGAAGGCGATAACAGCGATATGCATTTTGTTCGTGTCGATTCTGACCACATTGATAATTTAATCAAGAAAGAAGAAAATGCCATTTCTAAATTATCTGAAGAGGAAAAAGAAAGTTTAAAAACTGTTCTTGAAACTATTGTTCCAAAACAAACTTACACTGTACAACTAGAAGCTTTAGATAGTGATGCGGCTCCATTTATCATCACGCAACCTGAATTCATGCGCAGAATGAAAGAAATGAGCCAAACAGGTGGTGGAGGAATGTTCGGAATGGGGAATATGCCTGAAATGTATAATTTGGTTGTTAACAGCAACTCTGATTTAGCTTTAAGCATATTAAACAATACTGACAAATTAGCTCAGGAAAGCTTAGTAAAACAAGCTTTAGATTTAGCTAAATTATCTCAAAACTTATTAAAAGGAGAAGCTTTAACCGCTTTTGTAAAAAGAAGTTTTGATTTGATAAAATAAGAATTAAAACAAAACTTTGACGGGATAAAAAACTGACAAAGTTGAATTCCAAAACCTGCAAGTATATACTTGCAGGTTTTTTTTATGGAACTCAATTCTTGTCATAAAAAAACTACCTGGAGCCAATTAACTAACAAATAGGTATTTACATCCATATTTTATGTTAATTTTTTCATAACTTTAGAATCTATTACAATTAAGACAAATGCAGTTCATGACTAAAAATACTGCAAATAAATGCTTAAATCCTTGTTCTTATAGAATCGCTATATATTCAAAAATCAAAAATTTGAATGAAGAATAGTGAAATCATGTTCTTTCTAAAAAACTAATATCATCTTCATATGAAAAACGACAATGATCAAGTTGGAAATCAAAAAGAAATAGAAGAGGCAAAAGTAATAGCTAAGGATGCTGAAACCTCCATCACTCTTACACTGTATATGGGATTGTTTTTAGGATTGGTCCCTGTAGTTGGGTACCCGATTTTTATTCCAGAAATAGGTGGTCGAATAATTTTTATAGGACTGTTGCTCGCTTTAGCTTCATTTATCGCTTCTTTCTTTATAGGTACATTATTTGGTATGCCAAAACGAAACAAAGAAACTGGTAAAGAAAATGATCAGGCTTTTAATAATAGTTTGGTAGATGTATCCGATTGGCTAACAAAAATAATGGTCGGGCTTGGATTAATCAATCTAAAAGAAATCCCAAGTTATTTTATAAATCTAGGAGAATATGTTAGTGCATCAACAAAATATAAAAGCGAATTATTAAATATTTATACCATAGGTACTGTCATTTATTTTGGATTTTTAGGACTGTATATTGGCTATAATTATATGCGGTTGGTATTATCAAATAAATACAAAAAAGCCAATGAGCGTTTGATATATAAAGCACTTGAAGAAGAAAAAGAAAAAGTCATTAAGATAAAAGAAGATAACGATCAAAAAAACTTAAAAATTAATCAAATAGAGAACATTCTAAAAGATAAAGAACAAATCACAAAAGTGTTGCTAAAAAAAATTAATGAGCCCGAAATACTTCAAATTAACAAGGAATCTATAATTAAAAAAATGATAGCTTCCAAAGATGTAAATGACAACAAGAAAACCATTGAACAATATATTGACAAAATGGTAGCTGATGCAAAATTAAAGCTCCAAAAAGGATTAACCTTTAATGACAACGATCCACAAAATGGACAATGGGGAAAACTCGCCATACATAATGAAAGACAATTAACAGCTACAGTTATTGAAGAAGCAAAGGGGTTGTATAAAATCAAACTAAAAGTAATCTCTACAAATCCAGACAACCCTTTAGACACATCCGATTTAGTTCTTTTTGCATTACACAATACATTTGGAGCACCTCCTTTCCGTCTTATAAAAGTAGAAAATCAATCTGCTGAACTTGATTTATATTCCTATGAATCGTTTACCATTGGTGCTTTTGTAGATAAAGGCACAACCGAATTAGAACTCAATTTAGCTGAGTTACCAAATGTTTCTTATTATTTTAAAAATCATTAGCAATCAAAATTAAGTAAAGGTTATTTACGAATACAATTGCATTATATCACTACAGTTTTTAAAATTTTGATTTTGGTAGACCTATCGTTATTGATACATCAGAATAGTTAAAGATCAAAAAAAAATCGAAACTAAAAAACATATGCATTTACCTACATACAAACCACTTAGCACACGATTATCTCCTCATAATCCCATCTTCTAAAAAATATTTTTATATTCGCATACCCAAATATTAAACTTAACCCTAAAACTAATTTTTATGAGAAAAATTAAATTTTTATTTCCTGTAGTAAGTGCTTTAGCTCTAACAGTTCTATCCTGTACCAAAGATGATATTACCACTGCATCAGATACAAGCCCTGTAGTAGCGTCAGCCTCAATTGACTTAGTTAACGAATTAGACATTCAAACAGGAACTCAAATCTCTTTTGAAAAATTAACCGCTAAAAAAACAGAAAAATCATTAACTGCTTCTTGTGCAGTAGTTACCATGGATCCGCAAACAACAACTTTTCCTAAAACCTTTTATGTTAATTTTGGAGATGGATGTACAGTAAACAATATCGTTAGAAAAGGTAAATTGAAAATCACATTTTCTGGCTTAGTTACTGAAACTGGAAGTACAATGACTATAGAAAGAGTAAACTATTATGTTAACGGAAATAAAGTTGAAGGTACAATAGTTTATAAAAACACAACCTCAAGCCCAAACACACCACAATGGACAAGAACGATTACTAATGGAAAACTTACTGATACCAAAGGTGATATATTTACAAACTCAGGAACACATACTATCAAACAAACTGCGGGTGTTTCAACTCTTTCATTAGATGACAACACCTATGAAATGACAGAAGGAACTCACACCGTTACAAAAGAAAATGGCGCTAAAATAACAGTAACTGTTATTGAATCATTAATCAAGAATTATTCATGTGATTATGTTTCAAAAGGAAAATTAAAAGTAGAAAGCACACTTTTAAATGGAGTAATCGACTATGGCAATGGTGATTGTGATAACAAAGCAACCTATACACAAAACGGAATAGTCTTTCCTATTACATTGTAATTATGTAATATTATAAAATATTTAAAATACCTAGAGAGAGGCTGTCTGAAAAGACAGCCTCTTTTTTTATAAATAATCTCAATAGAATACCAACTATACTCATAAATAAATCTAATAAGTTGGGATATTTTAAATTCAAAATGAAATATTGAAAATATATACAAAAGAACTTATACTCTCGTTCTTTATAAATTCTCTCCAAACTACTCAATCTCAGCTAACCACATCACAAAAAATACCTAAATCCAATATGTTTTCTATTATTGCATGCCCCTCCGGGTCGGGCTGTCCATCATATTTTTTCTTTTCCAAAAGAAAGAAAAGAAAAGAAAAGGATGCTATTCCTATCCCTCATGCAATCTGGTATTCAAAACAAGCTTGAGCAATTTCAAAACCATACTTGGCTAAAAACCACATGATTTTCAATGCTTATCGCTCAGCATATCGATTAATACTTGGGATTTGTTATTGGTTTGCAATCACGAGATGGATATTTTGTAAAACAAAAAACCCCGTTTCGTTAGAAACGGGGTTTTCAAAAGAAAGGCGACGACATACTCTCCCACATAACTGCAGTACCATCTGCGCAGGCGGGCTTAACTACTCTGTTCGGGATGGGAAGAGGTGAGCCCCGCCGCAATAACCACCTTAAGGTCGTTTTGCAATGGGTATTCCGACGTATTCGGAACAACATTACACAATATCTTAACATACTGAGATAAAGAACATAAAAAGCACTTTAGAAAGTTCTCTCCCGAGTCCTGAGACTCGGGAAAAGGATGTACATAAGCTTACGGGTTATTAGTACTACTCGACTATGACATTACTGCCTTTACATCTATAGCCTATCAACGTGGTCATCTTCCACGACCCTTAAAAGAAATCTCATCTTGTGGTGGGTTTCGCGCTTATATGCTTTCAGCGCTTATCCCTTCCAAACGTAGCTACTCTGCGGTGCCCCTGGCGGGACAACAGATACACTAGAGGTTTGTCCAATTCGGTCCTCTCGTACTAGAATCAGATCCACTCAAATTTCTAACGCCCACAGTAGATAGAGACCGAACTGTCTCACGACGTTCTGAACCCAGCTCGCGTGCCACTTTAATGGGCGAACAGCCCAACCCTTGGGACCTTCTCCAGCCCCAGGATGTGACGAGCCGACATCGAGGTGCCAAACCCCCCCGTCGATATGAGCTCTTGGGGGAGATCAGCCTGTTATCCCCGGCGTACCTTTTATCCTTTGAGCGATGGCCCTTCCATGCGGAACCACCGGATCACTATGCTCTACTTTCGTACCTGATCGACCTGTATGTCTCTCAGTCAAGCTCCCTTATGCCATTGCACTCTACGCACGGTTACCAAGCGTACTGAGGGAACCTTTAGAAGCCTCCGTTACTCTTTTGGAGGCGACCACCCCAGTCAAACTACCCACCAAGCAATGTCCCCCACAATATGGGGTTAGGCCTCAGATAAACAAAGGGTTGTATTTCAACAATGACTCCACAACGCCTGGCGACGCCACTTCAAAGTCTCCAACCTATCCTACACATCATTTATCCAAGGTCAATACTAAGCTATAGTAAAGGTGCACAGGGTCTTTTCGTCCCACTGCGGGTAAACGGCATCTTCACCGTTACTACAATTTCACCGAGCTCATGGCTGAGACAGTGTCCAGATCGTTACACCATTCGTGCAGGTCGGAACTTACCCGACAAGGAATTTCGCTACCTTAGGACCGTTATAGTTACGGCCGCCGTTTACTGGGGCTTCAATTCAATGCTTCTCCGAAGATAACATCTCCTCTTAACCTTCCAGCACCGGGCAGGTGTCAGGCCCTATACTTCATCTTACGATTTTGCAGAGCCCTGTGTTTTTGATAAACAGTCGCCTGGACCTCTTCACTGCGGCCCCGATTACTCGGGGCGACCCTTCTCCCGAAGTTACGGGTCTATTTTGCCTAATTCCTTAGCCATGAATCTCTCGAGCACCTTAGGATTCTCTCCTCGACTACCTGTGTCGGTTTACGGTACGGGTACTTATTACCTGAAGTTTAGAGGTTTTTCTTGGAAGCCCTTAGGCGCACTATCTCTTTGTCCGAAGACTCCGAGTACTATCGTATTTCCCCAAGCCGCGTGGATTTGCCTGCGCAGCTTATAGGTAGGTACTTCAACGAACTATTCCGTCAGTTCGCGGCGCTTTCATCACTCCGTCACCCCATCACAGTAATAACTAGTACGGGAATATTAACCCGTTGGCCATCGACTGTCCCTTTCGGGTTCGCCTTAGGTCCCGACTAACCCACAGCTGATTAGCATAGCTGTGGAAACCTTAGTCTTTCGGTGTGCGGGTTTCTCGCCCGCATTATCGTTACTTATGCCTACATTTTCTTTTCTAACCAGTCCAGCATACCTTACGATACACCTTCAACCCTGTTAGAATGCTCCCCTACCACTTACAGTAAACTGTAAATCCATAGCTTCGGTAATATGTTTATGCCCGATTATTATCCATGCTCGTCCGCTCGACTAGTGAGCTGTTACGCACTCTTTAAATGAATGGCTGCTTCCAAGCCAACATCCTAGCTGTCTGGGCAGACAAACCTCGTTCTTTCAACTTAACATATATTTGGGGACCTTAGCTGATGGTCTGGGTTCTTTCCCTCTCGGACTTGGACCTTAGCACCCAAGCCCTCACTGCACGGAAACATTATATAGCATTCGGAGTTTGTCAGGAATTGGTAGGCGGTGAAGCCCCCGCATCCAATCAGTAGCTCTACCTCTATATAACTTTACGCCGTGCGCTGCACCTAAATGCATTTCGGGGAGTACGAGCTATTTCCGAGTTTGATTGGCCTTTCACCCCTACCCACAGGTCATCCGAAGACTTTTCAACGTCAACCGGTTCGGTCCTCCACTGTGTGTTACCACAGCTTCAACCTGCCCATGGGTAGATCACACGGTTTCGCGTCTAACACTACTGACTAAAGCGCCCTATTCAGACTCGCTTTCGCTACGGATCCATGGCTTAACCACTTATCCTTGCCAGCAACGTTAACTCGTAGGCTCATTATGCAAAAGGCACGCCGTCACCCAACGAATGGGCTCCGACCGCTTGTAAGCGTATGGTTTCAGGATCTATTTCACTCCGTTATTCACGGTTCTTTTCACCTTTCCCTCACGGTACTGGTTCACTATCGGTCTCTCAGGAGTATTTAGCCTTAGCGGATGGTCCCGCCAAATTCAGACAGGGTTTCACGTGCCCCGCCCTACTCAGGATACCACTATCCTTTACACTCATTACCCATACGGGACTATCACCCTCTTTGGTTCTACTTTCCAGTAGATTCCGGTTCTTTGTGCAAGAAATATCGTGGTCCTACAACCCCAACATTGCCGTAACAACATTGGTTTGGGCTAATCCGCGTTCGCTCGCCACTACTTACGGAATCACTTTTGTTTTCTTCTCCTCCGCCTACTTAGATGTTTCAGTTCAGCGGGTTTGCCCACCTATCGGTGTACTATGTCTTCAACATAGTGGGTTGCCCCATTCGGGTATCTACGGATCGAATCGTGTGTGCCGATCCCCGTAGCTTTTCGCAGCTTATCACGCCCTTCATCGCCTCTGAGAGCCTAGGCATCCCCCATACGCCCTTATTTTGCTTATTGTACCAATCATAAAATCAATTATGACCGTTTTGTTTCGTTTTACTTAAATAAATCAAGTAAAACTGCTTTCTACTTTTTATTATTTCTTATCTCAATATGTCAATGAACTTTATTGGCTTTTAGCCATAAGCTTTCGCTCTTGTGGAGAATAACGGAGTCGAACCGTTGACCTCCTGCGTGCAAGGCAGGCGCTCTAGCCAGCTGAGCTAATCCCCCAATTTTAGTTATGAGTTATTAGTTATGAGTTATGAATCACAGCTCATAAGGTCTCAACCCTAGAATTTCCTTTTATTAAGTATTTTTCAGTTTTTTTTTAAAATCTTAAATCTAAAATCTTCATTCTTAAATCTAAAATCTCAAATTTTGTAGTCCCGGGCAGACTCGAACTGCCGACCCCTACATTATCAGTGTAGTACTCTAACCAGCTGAGCTACGAGACTCTGTTTTTACTTAATTCTTATTCTTTTTTTTTAAATTAACAGCAAGAGTAATAAAACGTCCACATTCGTTCCCAAATAGTCCTTTTCGTCTTCTTTCTCCAGCGTGCTTGCGCTAACACTGAAGCTCTAGAAAGGAGGTGTTCCAGCCGCACCTTCCGGTACGGCTACCTTGTTACGACTTAGCCCTAGTTACCAGTTTTACCCTAGGCAGCTCCTTGCGGTCACCGACTTCAGGCACCCCCAGCTTCCATGGCTTGACGGGCGGTGTGTACAAGGCCCGGGAACGTATTCACCGGATCATGGCTGATATCCGATTACTAGCGATTCCAGCTTCACGGAGTCGAGTTGCAGACTCCGATCCGAACTGTGACCGGTTTTATAGATTCGCTCCCCCTCGCGAGGTGGCTGCTCTCTGTACCGGCCATTGTAGCACGTGTGTAGCCCAAGGCGTAAGGGCCGTGATGATTTGACGTCATCCCCACCTTCCTCACAGTTTGCACTGGCAGTCTCGTTAGAGTTCCCGACATGACTCGCTGGCAACTAACAACAGGGGTTGCGCTCGTTATAGGACTTAACCTGACACCTCACGGCACGAGCTGACGACAACCATGCAGCACCTTGTAAATTGTCTTGCGAAAGATCTGTTTCCAAATCGGTCAATCTACATTTAAGCCTTGGTAAGGTTCCTCGCGTATCATCGAATTAAACCACATGCTCCACCGCTTGTGCGGGCCCCCGTCAATTCCTTTGAGTTTCATTCTTGCGAACGTACTCCCCAGGTGGGATACTTATCACTTTCGCTTAGCCACTGAACTTGCGCCCAACAGCTAGTATCCATCGTTTACGGCGTGGACTACCAGGGTATCTAATCCTGTTCGCTACCCACGCTTTCGTCCATCAGCGTCAATCCATTAGTAGTAACCTGCCTTCGCAATTGGTATTCCATGTAATCTCTAAGCATTTCACCGCTACACTACATATTCTAGTTACTTCCTAATAATTCAAGTCTAGCAGTATCAATGGCCGTTCCACCGTTGAGCGATGGGCTTTCACCACTGACTTACTAAACCGCCTACGGACCCTTTAAACCCAATGATTCCGGATAACGCTTGGATCCTCCGTATTACCGCGGCTGCTGGCACGGAGTTAGCCGATCCTTATTCTTACAGTACCGTCAAGCTCCTACACGTAGGAGTGTTTCTTCCTGTACAAAAGCAGTTTACAATCCATAGGACCGTCATCCTGCACGCGGCATGGCTGGATCAGGCTTGCGCCCATTGTCCAATATTCCTCACTGCTGCCTCCCGTAGGAGTCTGGTCCGTGTCTCAGTACCAGTGTGGGGGATCTCCCTCTCAGGACCCCTACCCATCGTAGCCTTGGTAAGCCGTTACCTTACCAACTAGCTAATGGGACGCATGCTCATCTTTCACCGTTGTGACTTTAATTAAAAATCGATGCCGATCTTTAATACTATGAGGTATTAATCCAAATTTCTCTGGGCTATCCCTCTGTGAAAGGTAGATTGCATACGCGTTACGCACCCGTGCGCCGGTCTCTTGGTCCGAAAACCAATACCCCTCGACTTGCATGTGTTAAGCCTGCCGCTAGCGTTCATCCTGAGCCAGGATCAAACTCTTCATCGTATATTGTTTGAGATTTAAATCTCTTTATTTATTTGACTGAAGGTCTAGTGGTTTTATTCAAATCTTTCGATTCTATTACTCTTATTTCTTTTGTCTCGATTAATCGAGACGGCTGTCAATTCAATATGTCTAGGAACGTATCTTAATTCTTTCTAAGAATCACATCTCAGTGTGAGTCCGTGTTTCGCGCTTTTCGTTGTTTCTCAAAGCGGGTGCAAAACTAGCAATTCTTTTTTTAACCGGCAAGAAAAATTTGAAGTTTTTTTTTCGAAATCTTTATCTCGATTTCTTCTCTTTCTCTATCCAGTCTCTCAAGGAACGTTGCGCATTTTGCGGGGTGCAAAAGTAAACATCATTTTTAATTCTCGCAAGCTTTTTGAAATCTTTTTTGAATTTTTTTTCAATCTCAATTTCTTCTTCTTGCCAGTCTCTCTATGAACGTCTGCGTTGTTGCGGGTGCAAAAGTAGACCTTTTATTCACTTAAACAATACTTTTTCTAACCTTTTTTTAACCTTATCCTAAAGTTTTTTTCAACACTTTGGTTTTGCGCTATTTACATTTCTTCTTTTTTACGTTTCTTTCCGTTTAGCTCTCACTTTAGAGTGGTTTTTGACGTTTTGCACCGTTTTTAGTGGCAGATTGAAGATGTCAACACCCAAACTACAGGCGGATGCAACCAATTCAGCTAAGCCAAAACACCTATTTATATAGATTCTCACCTCAAAACAGTCTCTCCTATATAATAAGCATGTCTTTTTATATAATCCTATATTATATATGTCACCTTATGTATAGAAGAATCTCTCTTATGAAAGACCTATGCCCTAGCCCCGATAGTAGTGAAAATCCTTGTTGGCCGGTGTTCGGGCAACAAGATTGGAACGAAGAGCGGGATAAAGCTGCTAAACTATATTATCATACATCATCCCTTTTCTAAAAATACTATATCCCCTATTCATTTTTTATTCATGTTTAAAAAACCGAACTTTGCGGCCCAACAAAATATAAATGACTCTTCTTTACATAAAAACTAAAGCCTTATTGATTTCTATTAATGCTCTTCGATTGCATTTGAGTGACCTAAATCATCAAGAACTTTAAAAACGGCAGCTAGTCACTATTAAACAATAGACTCCTATATATTAAGGAATTCTAACACCATCCTAAAGAAGTAAGATTAGACAAAAAATTAATGATTAAAAAAAAGAAACGAAATGTTTAAAAACAATGTATTTAAAGGAGTATTTCTAGTAGCCCTTGGAGCAACCAGTTTTGGGATGCTAGCAACTTTTGTAAAAATGGCATACGCGGAAGGATATACTACCGCAGAGGTAACAATCTCTCAATTTGTATTAGGAATAACCGGAATTCTTATCATTAATGGTTTCCAAAAAGCAAAAAGCGAAGAAGATGTTATTAAAGCATCTAAAAAAAACATATTCCAATTAATGGCTGCTGGGACATCACTTGGTATGACGAGTGTCTTTTATTATATGGCAGTAAAATACGTTCCTGTTTCAATAGCCATTGTATTGTTGATGCAAACCGTATGGATTGGTGTAGTATTAGAAATGCTTTTGGAGAAAAAAATTCCTTCGAAACAAAAAATAGTATCGGTAGTCATTGTTTTAATCGGAACCCTATTAGCAACTGACATCCTTAAAAACGAGATACAACTCGATTGGCGCGGACTACTTTGGGGAATGTTGGCTGCCTGTTCCTTTACCACCACCATGTTTACCGCAAATCGCATTGCCTTAGGAATATCATCTGCTCAAAGAAGTTTATATATGCTTCTCGGAGGTGCTGTTATCGTTTTTGGGTTTGCAATAGCATCACAGAATACTCCACTTAATCTTTCAATATTTCTAAAATGGGGAATCGTCCTATCTCTTTTTGGTACCATCATTCCTCCTATGCTTATGAATGCCGGATTCCCTCTTACCGGAATTGGACTTGGCAGCATTATTTCGGCTCTTGAACTTCCTGTATCTGTTTTAATGGCTTATTTTCTGCTGAATGAAAATATAAATATCACTCAATGGTTTGGCATTGCTCTAATCTTATTAGCAATAATATTAATGAATATAAATTTCAACAGAAACAACAACAATTAAAAGAATAAACATAAAGTATTACATTATTGTTTTATTTTTGTTAGTATATAGCTATGCTTCAGTCGTTTTAATCTAAAAACTAACTATCTAAATAATTCAAAAATGAATCTATCAAAACTCCTTTTATTTGTAGCATTCTTAACTACTGCTCTTTCATTTTCACAAGAACGATATCTTGAAGTTAATAAAGTCAAAATCAAAAATCCTGACGGCACTACTTCTACCGAAAATCATGAGGTTGCTTTTTTATTCAATAAAAAAGATAAAACATGCAGCGTTCGTATTGACTACAAGACACCTCAAATTTTTACAATTGTGAGTGAAAAAAAAGATCCTAAAACAACCGTAAAAACATATGAACTAATTCATAAGGACGGTAGAGAAGTAACTGTTAAAATAAAAAATAACAATATCACCTTTTACAATCATAAAACTGGTAAAAAATATGAAAGCTACATTGATTATTCAAGAGTAGAAGACAAATAAACAACTTATACCGCCATGACTTAACAACAAACTTCACACTATAATTCCAATAAATTTTGTTTTCATTTTGCGATATTTTAATTTAACAAGGTGCACATTAACAGTATTTTTACTAAATTCGTTACAATTAAAACCTAAAATTAACATTATGAAAAAACTATTAGCAGAATTTTTCGGAACGTATTGGCTTGTATTTGGAGGTTGCGGTAGCGCATTATTTGCTTGTAATTTTCCCGGAGCCGGCATCGGCTTTGTTGGTGTTTCACTTGCTTTTGGATTAACCGTTTTAACTATGGCTTATGCAGTAGGGCATATTTCGGGAGGGCATTTTAATCCTGCTGTCTCTTTTGGACTATGGGCTGGTGGACGTTTTTCTGCCAAAGAATTACTCCCTTATATTATTGCACAATGTATAGGTGCCATTGCTGCGGCTGGAACATTATATACTATTGCATCCGGAAAAGCAGGATTCATGATTGACAACACCAAGGCCGGAGCTTTTGCCTCTAATGGATATGGAGCTTTTTCTCCTGATGGATACTCAATGCAATCAGCATTTATTGCAGAGTTTGCCTTAACACTGTTTTTTCTATTAATAATTCTTGGAGCAACCGATAAATTTGCAAATGGAAAATTTGCTGGAGTAGCCATAGGACTAGGTCTAACTCTAATTCACTTAATCAGTATTCCAATTACAAACACCTCTGTAAATCCTGCTAGATCATTATCACAAGCTTTATTTGTAGGTGGCGAACCATTATCACAACTTTGGATGTTTTGGGTAGCTCCAATTTTAGGCGCTATTGTGGCTGGATTCATTTATAAAAACTTACTGCAAGACCATTCAGAAGCTTAGCTTTTTTTGATCAAAACTATATTATAAAGAGAAAAAGAAAGTTTAATCACTTCCTTTTTCTCTTTATTTTTTGCGACATAAATTCCTTTTTTTCAATCACAGCATATAATACATAGAATTACTAAATATCGAAATGAAAGAAAGCCCTACTCCTACTCTAACATCATCATACAACCATATCCTTCGATATCATTTCTGCGAAAAATAAAATCCTGTTTCGAAAATGTTTCGGGACAATTTTGCAACTATACCCTTAATTAATATTGATTACAAATCCAACAACTACGTCATTATACATAAGCATTGAACATGTTTTTTAATTGAAACACAATTCTGATTCTATTCAAAAAAATATTCTCGAACAAGATTCCTCATTAATAACACAAAAAACTACACAACCTTTTAAGAAAGATCAAACATCTAAAAACCCAAAAGCTTGTTATTTATAAAATAAATCTTATATTTATAAAAATTAAATCAGAATACCACCCAAAAACATCCCTCATTATAAAATAGTTAAAAGCAAAATTTTTTTCAATTTTTAATAAAAAGTAATTATTATTTTTATTAATATTGATATCAGATTTAAAATAAATTATATTAATCATTAACACCTATTTGAATTAATTTTCACCTGATGAAAAAGAGTAACCGCAAAGAATTGAACTGGGAACAAACAGAGAAACTTGTTACAATGGCCCAAGAAGAAAAAAATCCATTTGAAATTATTAAAAAAGAATTTGGATTAGCTGAAAAAGAGGTTCTGGAAATTATGAAAAAGAAAATGCCCACAGAAAAATTTGAAATGTGGAAAAAAAAGGCTACTGCTAGTAAACCAAAACCAAAACCTATAAAAATTGATGACTTTGATGAAGATTTAGACGGTAAATATTACATAAAAAACAAACTTGACTAATCAAAAGAAAAACTCCTTTAAAAAACAGGAGTTTTTTTTTAGCCTCAGTTTTTTTACTACCTCTGTAACAATCTAGTTCTTTTATACACTTATTATAAAACAAAAAACAACAAAATGAAAAAATTACTATTTACATTTGCTTTTTCTTCTTTATTTTGGTCAGGTAAGGCCAACGCCTCTACAACTCCTGGTAATCCTAAAAAAGAAAAAATTGAAGTTACCATCAATTTGAATGATGTAAAAGACGATCAAGTTCTTGTTAGCGTTAAGACTCCAAAAATTAACACAAACGAAATCACTTATAGCCTTCCAAAGACAGTCCCTGGAACTTATTCAACGGACGATTATGGAAAATATATCGCTGATTTTAAAGCTTATGACAGTAAAGGAAATTTATTGACTGTTTCTAAATCTGATGATAATACTTGGGTAATCAAAAATGCAAAATCACTGGCAAAGATCACCTATTTGGTAAATGATACCTATGACACTGAAAAAGGCAGAGGTTTCGGGAAAGATGATGTCTTTTCTCCTGCCGGGACAAACATTGATGCCAACAAAAACTTTATGTTAAACCTACATGGTTTTGTTGGTTATTTCCAAGACAAAAAAGAACTACCATACACAGTAACAATAACACATCCAGCATCTCTTTGGGGAGCAACCTCAATGATCGACAAAGATGCATCATCTACAAATGATATTTTTGAGATGCCTCTTTATTCTGAATTGTTGGAAAACCCGATAATGTATTCTAAACCTGATTATACTACTTTTACAGTAGATGGTATGAATATCCAGATTGCTGTTTACTCTCCAACAGGAAAATTTACTGCAGAAAGCATTACTCCTGAAATGAAAACAATGATGACAGCTCAAAAAACATTTTTAGGAAAAATCAATTCCACTAAAAAATACACTGTTATTCTTTACCTTTCTACAATGACTCCTACTGATGCAAAAGGTTTTGGAGCCTTAGAACATCCTACAGCGACAACTGTTGTCATGCCTGAAATGATGCCAAAAGATGAATTGGTAAAACAAATGAAAGACGTAGTATCTCACGAATTCTTTCATATCGTAACTCCATTAACTATTCACTCAAAAGAAATTCAATACTTTGATTATAACGCTCCAAAAATGTCTGAACATTTATGGATGTACGAAGGAGTAACTGAATATTTTGCCAATCTATTCCAAATCAACCAAGGTTTAATCAATGAAGACGAATTCTACTCTAGAATTGCCGAAAAAATTGAACATGCCAATACCATGAATGACACCATACCATTTACAGTTATGAGTGCCAATGTACTAAAAGAGCCTTATAAAGATCAATACTTAAATGTATATGAAAAAGGAGCACTAATCGGAATGTGCTTGGATATTCAAATCAGACAAAGCAGCGAAGGAAAAAGAGGAATTCTTGATTTAATGCATCAACTATCTAATGAATACGGAGTTTCTAAACCATTTAATGATGCCGATTTATTCGCAAAAATAACTTCATTAACTTATCCTGAAGTAGGTGCTTTCCTAACCAAATACGTAGCAGGACCAACACCAATTCCTTATTATGAATATTTAGCAAAAGTAGGTGTAACAAAAGTTGTCAAAAAAACACCAGAAGGAATATTCATAAAAGGTCAAGTCCCTTATATAGGTGTTAGCCACGAAAGCAAAGAAATTTTTGTAGTGCCAAATAAAGAATTGAATGTTTTCTATTCTAATTTAGACCTTAGAGGCGGAGATATAATTCTTGCTATAAATGACAAAGCGTATTCATTAGACAATATTTATGAAATGATTACTGATAGTCAAAAATGGAAAGAAGATGATGCTATTACTATCAAAATAAAAAGAGATGGTAAAGAACAAGTATTAAAAGGAACTGTAAAATTCCCTTACATCGATTCTAATGGGCTTGAAGCAACTGATGCATCAAAAGCCGCTTTAAGACAAGCTTGGTTGAAAGGATAATCCTTTTAAAAAAATCACCCAAATCCCAATCTATTACTAGATTGGGATTTTTTTTTAAATTCAGCTCTATTACATCCTCCAATCCAACATTTTTCTTTATTTTGCGCCAAAATTAAAAAACAGTGGAGTTGTCATAATTATAAGCAATGGCAACAACATGTTCTAAAAAAACAAATATTAATTACACATGAAAAATTCAATTATTGCTTTTGTTACACTATTACTTTTAGTTTCTTGTAACAAAAATGAATCAAAAACTAACTTACATATTACCGGAAACATCAAAGGGTTGAAAGAAGGTACTATATACATTCAACGAGTGGTTGACACTGCTCTTGTAGCAATTGACAGCATCAAGATTGACGGAAACTCAGCTTTTACAAGTGATATTGACTTAAAATCACCAGAAATGTTATATCTATATCTTGACAGAGGAGTTACTAATTCTCTTGACAATAATATTATGTTTTTTGCAGAACCAGGCACTATAAACATAGACACCAACCTAGATACTTTTATTGCAAGTGCAAAAATCACAGGTTCTAAAAACCATGAATTGTATGAAGAGTACAAAAAGATAAACTCTCGATTCAATGATGAAAATCTAACTTTGATACAAGATAAATTTAACGCTATCAAAAATAATAACACCAAAGCTCTAGATAGCATAAACGCAAAACAAGAATCCAATATCAAACGTAAATACCTTTATGCTACTAATTTTGCTGTAAACAATAAAGATCATGAAGTTTCTCCTTATATTGCTTTAGCCGAAATTTATGACATCAACATTAAATATTTGGATACCATTCAAAAATCAATGACTCCAAAAGTGGCTAATTCATTATATGGTAAAAAATTGACCAAATACGTAAATGATATCAAAAAAAGTGAAGCAAAATAGCATTCAACAATAATTTACATATCAAAAACCGCCTTTATTCAAGGCGGTTTTTTTGTTTCTATAATTCAGACATTCAAGTAAGACCCCACTATAAAAAAAGCTGCTAATTTGCATATTACTTATTTATCTTTTCCATAATACTACTAAACGTTTTAGACTACTCCAATGAAATCTTTTAAATCAAATTCTCTAAGCCATTATTCGAATAAATTGATAAAACAGTCCTCCCCCCTATAGGGCTTATTGAAACTAATAACCTAATACCTCTAAAACAAAAAACACCTAACAAAAGTTAGATGCTTTTATTAAAGAACCACAAAAGAGCCTCCTAATTCCTTATTGAGATAATTTTTTTGCTCATATTTTTCCATAAAAAAAACCATAACAAATGAATGTTATGGTTTCTATAAAGAGCCGGCGGAGGGATTCGAACCCACGACCTGCTGATTACAAATCAGCTGCTCTAGCCAACTGAGCTACGCTGGCAGACTCAATATATCTTGTAATGTTGTTAACTTAAATAAAAAACCACCTAAAGAAATAGATGGTTTTTGAGCCGATAGAGGGACTCGAACCCACGACCTGCTGATTACAAATCAGCTGCTCTAGCCAGCTGAGCTACATCGGCCTCATTACGGGTGCAAATATAAGTCTGTATTTCGTTTTTTCAAAATAAATACAGACTTTTTTTTGCCTTTTTTTTACTATAATTCGTTGATTTTAGCAATCAATTGATTAGCAACTTGTTCCAATTCTACATTTATTTGTTTGAAGTGTGCTTTTTTATTTTCAACCTTCTTTTCGTTCACTTTAGTGATCAAAGCGTCAAAAGCAGCGATAGCTTCGTCGATTAATGCATTAGTTTCTGTTGTAGGTTTTCCTGTTGTAGAAATTTCGAACAAGTAAACTGCTTCAATAATATCTCCTAAAACGTAGTTGATGTCTTTCTTTAAATTCTTAACGTTTGCCATTTTATTTTTATTTAATTTGCGTTTGCAAAAGTACACATAATCTTTCTATTACCTACTATGAAATGTAAATTTCTAAGATAGAAGCTTTTCCACTTAGGCTAAATTCATTCATAGCTGCCGGTATTAGAACCGTATCTCCTTTTTTATAATTATATTTTACTGTATTGTATTCTATTTCAAAAGAACCTTCAATGCACATAAAAACAGTAAAAGTTTCTCCTGTTCTATGCATTGTCTTTTCTCCATCTAAAGGAAGAAAATTGGTTGTAAAGTAAGGACAATCAACTATTGTATTAGATTTATTTACCTCCTTAGTATATTCCTTAAATGTATTGACTTTATTGTAATTGATAGCATCAAGAGCCAAATCTACATGCAGCTCTCTTGTATTTCCTTGAGCATCTTTACGATCAAAATCGTATAAACGATACGTTATATCCGATGTTTGCTGTATTTCTGCAACCACTAATCCTGCCCCAATGGCATGAACCGTTCCTGTTTCTAAGAAAAAAACATCTCCCGATTTTACTTTCACATCATCCAGAATAGAAACCAAGGTATTGTTTTCAAGATGCTCTAAATATTCTTTTGAGCTTGAATCTTCTTTAAACCCCACTATAATTCTTGCGTCCTGATCTGCCTGCATAATATACCACATTTCAGTTTTACCAAAAGAGTTGTGACGTTTTTTAGCCAATTCATCATTAGGGTGCACTTGAATCGATAAATCTTCACGAGCATCTAAGTATTTAAAAAGCAATGGAAATTGATTCCCAAATCTTTTATAAACAGCTGTTCCAAGAACTTCGTTTGGATATTCATTGATCAAATCCGTCAATGTTTTTCCTTTATAATCACCGTTAGCAATAACACTAACATCTCCTTCAACTGTAGATAATTCCCAACTTTCTCCTGTTATACTTGAAGTAATCGGTTTATTTAGAACTGACTTTAATTTTTCTCCGCCCCAAATTCTTTCTTTTAAAATCGCTTCAAACTGTAATGGATAAATTTTTGAATTCATGTTTTTTGTGAAAATTTAAATACTATTGTGTTAATTCATTTAATGTAATTTCTTTATAACCTCAAGCGCTTTTGGGATATGTTGAGTTGCCGATATATTATCAAAAATCATAATTATAGTTCCCGTTTTATCTGCTACATAGGTAACTCTTCCCGGTAATATTCCGAATAAACGAGAAGGCACTCCAAAAAGTTTTCTTATTTTCTTATCATGATCTGATAAAAGTATAAAAGGCAACTGAAATTGCCGAGTGAATTTTTGATGCGAAGCCACACTATCACTACTTATTCCTATTACTTCGGCTCCCAGATCTTTAAAATCCTCATACTGATCTCTAAAACTACAAGCCTGTGCAGTACAACCTGATGTGTTGTCTTTTGGATAAAAATAAATAACTAATGGTTTTACACCTATTACACTCTGGCTATCAAAATCATTCCCAGCAGCATCTTTCGCGGTAAAATCTGGGATTTTATCTCCTATTTTCAATCCCATTATTCCCCTTTGTAGGTTACGAAATTACGAGGTGTTTCATAAAGAACCACTTCTAAATCAAATTCTGATTTTATTTTTTTTCTGATTTTATTCCAAATTACAACTACAATATTCTCTGCTGTAGGGTTCAAATCTTGAAATTCTGGTACATCCAGATTCAAATTCTTATGATCAAATTGATCTTCAACCTCAGCTTTGATAATATCTGCCAGAAACTTTACATCCATAACATAACCTGTTTCTTTGTCTATTTCCCCTGTAACACTAACGATTAATTCATAGTTGTGCCCATGAAAATTAGGATTATTACATTTGCCAAAAATGGCATCATTTTGTTCGAAAGTCCAATCTTTTCGATACAAGCGATGGGCAGCATTAAAATGGGCTTTTCTGGATATAGTTACTCTCATAGGTAATTTTAGATTTTAGATTGTCGATTTTAGATTACAGTAATCTAAAATCTTATATTGTATGTTCTTCTAAAAAATGATAAAACTCATCAAAAATGATTTTGAACCAAACGGTATAAATTTCTGGATTCAAAAGCATGTCTTCTTTAATATCTTCAATTTTCATCCATTTCCAATCTTCAACTTCTTCTCTATTGATCAACGGTTCTTCATTATAATAACCAATCATTACGTGATCCAGTTCATGCTCTGTCAAACCATTATCAAAAGGTGCTTTATATATAAAATGAAATAACTCTTTCAACTCTGTATTAAACCCCATTTCTTCAAACAATCTTCGATTACCGGCTTGAATATTTGTTTCGCCTTCACGTTGATGACTACAACAAGTATTGGTCCATAACAAAGGAGAATGGTATTTTTGATGTGCTCTTTGCTGGAGCATGATTTCGTTTCTATCATTCAAAACAAAAACAGAAAAAGCACGATGTAAGATGGCTTTTTCATGTGCTTCTAATTTGGGCATTAAACCAATTTGCTGATCTAATTCATTCACTAATATTACTTGTTCTTCTTCCATATATTGTATTGATGAAGCAAAAGTACAAAAAAGATATGCTTTATAAAGGCTTTAACATCCTTTTGGTTCTTTGTTGAGATCATTTCTCTTGACGAATCTTAGAATCCCAATCAAAGAAATTCTACATTCTCTTTTTGTATCTTTGATACTAATCTATTTAGAAAAAAAAGAATAAAAAACATCAACCTATTAAACAGGATTGAATACTAAAAAAAGTAATTGATCCAACTGTTAAAGCACCCGAAAAGATAGAATCTAAAAACCATCCTATCTATTACTTTTTTAAAACCAAGAAGTCATTTTTGACACAACTAACAATAGTTAAATATTTTATAAATAGAGATAGAATTGTAAAATACCCGACATTTCGATTCCTATTCGTCGATTATCTTTGAGGTATAAAAACAAACACAATGAAAACAACATCATTTTTTTACATTTTACTTCTGCTTCCCCTATTTGCTTTTCATGCATGCGGACAGAGTAAGGAAACTAAGAGCAGCGCTATGACTCCAGTTGAAACCTATAAAACAAAACCTGGAAATCCGTACTACTCGCACACTGACACTACAAAACTAAATTTGACTGACTCCGAATGGAAAAAAATCCTGCCGGAAGACGTTTATTTAGTTTCTCGCAAAGCTAATACGGAAAGAGCATTTACCGGAAAATATTGGAATACTGACCAAAAAGGCACTTATTATTGTGCTGCTTGCGGTAATACCCTTTTCCGATCAGGAGCCAAATTTGCAAGCAGTTGTGGTTGGCCAAGTTTTTTTGAACAAGAAAACAAAAAAAGTATTGTATTTAGAAACGATAATTCTTTAGGAATGGAAAGAATAGAAGCTCTTTGTGGCAGATGTGGAGGTCATTTAGGTCACTTATTTGATGACGGTCCTGCTCCAACCGGCAAAAGATACTGTATGAATTCTATAGCACTTGATTTTGTTCCAGATACTAAATAAAAAATCAAATCAATCTTTATCCCAATGAAAACAATTATTTTAGCCTGTTTGCTAATCACCGGAACCCTTTTTTCTCAAAATAATAATACAACTAAAAAAATGACACAATCTAATTTTGAAACCATAACTCTTGGAGGTGGCTGCTACTGGTGTGTAGAAGCTGTTTACGAAAATCTGAAAGGAGTAAAATCAGTCGTTTCCGGATTTTCAGGAGGCAAAACAGCCAATCCAAGTTACGAAGAAGTTTGTTCTGGTACCACAGGTTATGCTGAAGTAGTTCAAATTACTTTTGACAAAAACGTAACCAGTCTCGATGAAATTTTCAAAGTATTTTTTACTGTACACGATCCAACAACACTTAATAGACAAGGTGCCGATAGAGGAACCCAATACCGTTCTGTAATTTTTTATAATAATGAAGAACAAAAACAGGAAGCTCAATCTATTATAGCTGAATTAAAAAAAGCTAAAGTATATGAAAACCCAATCGTGACTACATTAGAACCTTTTACTAAATTTTACAAAGCTGCAGATTACCATCAAAACTATTATGCCAATAACAAAAATCAGCCCTATTGCCAAATGGTCATTCAGCCAAAACTTGAAAAATTCGAAAAAATTTTTAAAGACAAACTGAAAAATAAGAAGTAGTTTTATCAAATTAATTAAAGGCGGAATATCAATTTCGCCTTTTTTAATATCTCAAAATAACAAAATCATTCCATATATTTTTTTATAAAATGAACAGCCAAAACCCAAGTACAGCAATCGAGGAATTACCCAATGATCTTATCCTGATAAAGAAAATACTAAATGACATTGGTGACTTTGAAATTAGCCATCCCTTTCTTGAACCTGAAAGTTCAGAATACGGAGCCTGTACTTTCGTTCTAAACAATCTAAACATTCGATACCGAACTGCAAAAATTACTCCTACAAAAACTGGTCAATTTGTTACGCTATGGAAAAGAATTAATCAAGGTCCTATTCAGCCATTTGACAGTAATGACCCTATCGATTTATTTATTATTAGTACCAGAAAAGAAAATCACTTTGGGCTGTTTATTTTCCCAAAATCAGTACTGATAACCAAAGAAATCGTTTCCGATAAAAAAGAAGGAAAACGTGCTATTCGTGTTTATCCGCCGTGGGATGTAACTACTAGTAAACAAGCTCAAAAAACACAGAAATGGCAATTGGATTATTTTTTAGAGATAAATCAAACAATGGATTTGAAGCGTGTAAAATCACTCTTTCTTACAGAAAATTAAAAAAACTGACTCTCATTTCCTATAATTCAAAACATATTTTTATACATTTATTCAAATTAAACAATAAAAAATAATAACATAAAAAGCATGGATAAACTTGAAAAAGAATTAAAAAGAGAATTTCAACTCGAACGATTAATACTATTTAGTGATGCAGTTTTTGCAATTGCAATTACCTTATTGGTAATAGAAATTAAAGTTCCACACATTGAGACTAATATCAATGACACTATTGTTTTTAATGAGCTTTTGCATCTGATACCAAAATTCTTTGGGTTTGTGGTTAGTTTTTTTGTAATTGGAATTTACTGGACAGTTCATCACCGTCTTTTTAGTTATTTGATTAATTATGACACAAAATTAATATGGTTAAATATTTTATTTCTATTTTCAATAGTTCTTATGCCCTTTACAACTGCTTTATGTAGTGAATTTTTCCAGCCTCATTTACACATTCCCTACTTAATTTACACTATTAATATCTGTTTAACAGGCTTAATTAGTTTTCTCTTGGTAAAACATTTAGCTTATTCAAAAAATAATATTACTGATGGATTTGAAGATGAAAATCTGATAAAGGCTTCAATTGCCAAAAGTTTGATGATGCCAACTATATTTCTCTCCGGATTACTGATTTCCTATATTTTACCAGCATGGATTGGAAGAATGTCAACTGTATTTATTCCTTTATACCTTTGGTGTGTAAATAAAAAATACAACCAAAAACACAATTAAAAATACATTACCAAAAAACAATATAACTATGAGAAAGAAAACACTTAAACATCAAACCTTTTATCTGTCGCTTCTATTGATCCTGGTGCTAAATTTAGCACAAGCCCAAGAAAAAAAAGTGGCTCCAACTTCGCAAGAATTATACAACGAAATTGCAAAAATGGATACTGTTCTTTTTGACGCTTTCAATGTAAAAGACATGGCTAAATTCAAGCCTCTGTTTACAGAAGATTTAGAATGGTATCAAGACAATGGCGGATTGCTTTCCTATCAAACCGTTTTTTCAAATTTCGAAAAGATGTTTAATAATGAAAACAAACTCACTCGACAGTTGGTTAAAGGAAGCCTAGAAGTACATCCTATAAAAGATTTTGGCGCTATTGAAATTGCTACTCATCAATTCCGACATATGGAAAACGGGAAAGAAGAAGTAGGTACATTTAAATTTGTTGCTATTTGGAAAAAAATAGATAATCAATGGAAAGTTTCAAGAATGATTAGCTACGATCATTAATCATAAAAATTACCATTCCTGCATAATTACTTGTCATACGGGAACAACAAATTAATGCTAAAAACATTCTAAATGACTATTAGAGAAGCTAAAATTGAAGACATAAAACAAATTCAAATCGTACGGAATTCTGTTTTAGAGAACACCTTATCAAACCCTAACTTGGTAACAGACGAAGATTGTAGAGAATTCTTGACGATACGAGGAAAAGGTTGGGTTTGTGAAATTGATAATGAAATTGTTGGTTTTTCAATTGTTGATCTAAAAGACAACAATATTTGGGCTCTATTTATGAAGCCAGAATTTGAAAAGAAGGGAATTGGCAAACAACTTCATGACATTATGCTTGACTGGTATTTTGAGCAAACAAAAGACAATGTTTGGCTGGGAACTTCTCCAATGACTCGAGCTGAAATTTTTTATAGAAAAGCTGGTTGGACAGAGATTGGAACGCACGGAAAAAATGAAATTAAGTTTGAAATGACCTATAAAGACTGGACAGCTAAGAAGCAGAACCAAACATTATCTAGCTAATAAAATTTAGCTTTCTTTGTATCCTCTAAAAAATAAAAAAATGAAAGCACTTACCTTTTCTTCCTTTGGAAATTCAGATGTTCTTGAATATATAGAAATCCCAACTCCTGTATTAAAAAAAGATGAGATATTAGTCGAAATGAAAGCTATTGGTCTCAACTTTGCCGATGTGTATAGACGTAAAGGAAATTACCATCTCAAAGGGAATCCTCCTTTTATTGCTGGTTATGAAGGTGCCGGAATTGTGGTGGAGACCAATGGAAATTCCGACTTTAGAGTTGGAGATCGTGTAGCTTTTGCCGATGTTCCTTTTGCTAATGCTGAATTGGTAGCAGTTCCTCTTGACCATGTAATTCCGTTACCAGACAGTATATCTTTCGAAACCGCAGCGACTATTTTGTTGCAAGGACTAACCGCTCATTATTTGGCAACCGACAGTCATAAAACCCAAAACGGAGAAACAGTATTGGTTCATGCTTCGGCTGGTGGAGTCGGGCAATTCTTGACACAAATCAGTAAACTTCTAGGTGCTAGAGTTATTGGACTAACATCATCTTCTGAAAAAGCTGAAGTCTCAAAACAAAATGGAGCTGACGCTGTTTTTCTATATTCAGAAGATTGGAAAAAGCAAGTTTTAGATTTTTGCCCAAATGGTGTAGATGTTGTTTACGACAGTATTGGCAGCACCTTGAATGATAGTTTTGAAGTAACCAAAATGTGTGGGCAAGTTGTATTTTTTGGAATGGCTGGTGGCGATCCTGAATTTGTAAACCCAAGAATGCTGATGGATACTTCTAAAACATTGACGGGTGGTGATTTATGGAGCTATTTGATTTCAAAAGAAGAGCGCATCAAAAGAGCTCACCAATTATTTAATTGGATTGCCAATGGTGATATAACTATAGCAACTCCAACAATTTTCAAACTATCAGAAGGCAAAAATGCTCATGATTATTTAGAAAGCCGAAAAAGCACTGGAAAAATTATCCTGATTCCGTAAATAATCAGAGCGTGCCATCAATATAAAAAGGGCTGACTAAGCGGTGCTAAAGTCAGCCCTTTTTATATTGGTGTCGGGCTATCCGAGCTACTTCGGTAGCTTCCTCTTATTCCTCACGGAAAAAATCTATTATAACTGATTAACTTCAATCTTCGTTAATTCAGATAATTCTAAAATTCTGTCTACTTCACTTTTATTTGCCACAAAAAACAAATAATTATCTCCATACGTTTCGTAAGTCATTAATTCAAGATTTTGTTTTGCTAAAGCAGACTGAATATAAGGAAACAAATCATGGCAATATGTTTTTTCCGGGTATTCAAAATTGAAATCTTCACCTATTAACTCTGAAATGAAATATTCTGCATCTTCTGGGCCAAATTTCCAATCACTGTTCCAACTATCTATACTTTCAAAAAAATCAAAATGACCTTCAACTTTCGAATGATATTCTTTTGGTTCTTTTTTAAAATTCTCCAAAAGTTTTTTTGATTGCTCTTGAAGCAGTTCTTCTTCTATATCTCCTCTTGAAACCAGTTTTATAAATTCTTCGAAAATTTCTTCAGTAACCTCGATTTCTTCTGGCAATAAATTCTCTTGTGTAGGAACATTAATGTCTTCAGGCAATTCGATTTCTAGATACTGACAAATTCCCTGCAAAACTCTTTCAAATTCTTTAAACCCTATTTTCTGAATTTCATTTTTAGGATTATTTATATCAATATATTCTGTATCCAAAATCGCTTTTGTGTAATCCGAAAAATAATCATGACTGTATAAAATTCTAAAATCATTTGTTTCCAAACTATCAGTACAACAAAAGAAAATGATAAAATTATGCAAAACATGTTTTAGATAATTTTTCATTTCTGGAATTGGCTCCGTATAAAATTGAATATGAATACAATCGTATTCTAATTCCTGAAGCATATGCTCTTCAGAAATTGGACCGATATTTATCTTTTTATACAACTCATTTAAAACTTCATAAGCATTTTTAAAACCGCTTTTTTTGATTTCATTTCTCCCTTCTTCATGATCAAATGAAGTTGGAAACGTATACAAATTCACAGAAACTGTATCATGAATTCCTTTCATTTTAAATTCCAGGCTATTTTCCTCTGTATACAAATAAGAATAAATCGAATCAATAACATCAAAAGATACAATTGATTTTTGATTGTTATTTCCACCAAATAAATTAGAAAAAAATTTTTTCATTGAAATATGTTATTTTAAAGCTTCGGCAATCATTAAGGCGCATTTTTCTCCATCAATGGCTGCAGAGATAATCCCTCCTGCATAACCAGCTCCTTCTCCGCACGGATACAAACCTTTTATTTCCAAATGTTCGTAAGTAAATGCATCTCTAGGAATACGAACCGGTGATGAAGTTCTAGATTCAGGTGCATGCAAGATAGCTTCATTTGTTAAATATCCTCGCATAGATTTACCAAATTCTTTGAACCCTTCGCGCAAAATTTGTGATAAAAATCCTGGAAAAACTTGTCCCATTTCTACCGAAGTAGTTCCCGGAACATAGGAAGTTTTAGGTATATCCGATGAAACTTTGTTTTGGGTAAAATCTAGCATGCGTTGAGCTGGCACTTTTTGGGTTTTTCCGGCCAAATGCCATGCTTTTTGCTCGATGCTTTTTTGAAATTCCATTCCAGCTAAAGCTCCAAATTTAGAAAAAGGCTTAAAATCTTCCAGTTTCAATTCGATAACAATTCCAGAATTGGCGGTGGCTTGATCGCGTTTAGATGGAGACCAACCATTAGTCACTACTTCGCCGGGACTAGTAGCACAAGGTGCAATCACCCCTCCCGGGCACATACAAAACGAATACATACCACGACCGTTAACCTGCTTCACTATAGAATAAGGTGCTGGCGGTAAATATTCACCACGGTAATCACAACTATACTGAATACTGTCTATTAAGGATTGTTGATGTTCTGCTCTTACTCCTAATGCAAAAGGCTTTGCCTCGATAAGAACTTTCTTTCTATCAAGTAATTCGAATATATCTCGAGCGGAATGCCCTGTTGCCAGAATTAATTTATTTGCAGAGATTGTTTCTCCATTTTGAGTTACAACTCCTTGTACTTCATTATTTTTTATAAGAATATCAGTCACTCGAGTTTCGAACAAAACTTGCCCCCCACATTCGATGATTTTTGTTCTGATATCTTGTATGATTTGTGGCAATTTATTGGTCCCAATATGCGGATGAGCATCTACCAATATATCCCCAGTAGCTCCAAAAGCAACCAATAGCTCTAATATTCTAGTAACATCGCCACGTTTTTTAGAACGTGTATATAATTTACCATCTGAGTAAGTTCCTGCTCCACCTTCTCCAAAACAATAATTGGAATCTTCATTAACAATATGATCAACATTGATGGCTTTCAAATCACGGCGACGTCCACGAACATCTTTTCCGCGTTCAATTACTATTGGCTTTAAGCCTAATTCAATCAATTGCAAAGCAGCAAAAAGTCCAGCAGGTCCTGCTCCAACAACAATAACTTCTTGTGCAGTTGACACATTCTTATAATCCGGTAGTTCTATTTTATTTTCTTGAAAAGATTCACCTTTTAGATAGATAACAACTTTCAGATTGATTTTTATCGCTTTTTGACGCGCATCAATTGAACGTTTTAAAATTGAAATATGCTGAATTTCGTTTGGAGAAACTTTTATTTGTTTAGACAAATAATCTTTAAGCAACACTTCGTTTGCAGCAGTTTCTGGGGTTACCTGAAGTAAAAGTTCTCTTGGCATTGTATTTTATTTATTCTATTAGCTTTTCTTTCTATGAAAAGAAGTTACAAAAGTAACATTTTGAAATGAAATTAGTTCTTTAATATAAAATCCATTTTAAAAATAGACTTTGTACCTTTGTCACTTAGAACCTTTGTACCTTAATAAATAATGTCCAGAAAAATAAAATTAATTTGGGATTTTCGAGGCCCTGCTTCCGCTAAAACAGCCGAACACCACGAAATTCATTTGAAAGAATATATTGTAATTGAAAAACTTCCTTTGAATATCACTGGTTTTTCAATTCTAAACGATATGTACGCTACAGCCTTCATGGTCGTAACCGACGAAAATATGATTCAAGTAAGAGATGCTTTGAAACCGCATCGAGGAGAAATTTATGAAGAATAAATATTCAATAAAAAAAATCCAAATTCCAAGAACTAGTGATAGTTTGGAATTTGGATTTTTCATTTTTATCTTTAAGCTTTTGACTAATTAGCCACTTCGCTAATAAATTTTATTCGCATTAAGCGCAATTCAATAAGATCATAATCTCCATCAAATTCTTTAAGAGCACTTTCTATACTATCGGATTCAGATTCCATAAAATACTCTTGAATTTCTTCTTGTTGGTCTTCGTCAAGCATTTCGTCTATCCAATATTTGATATTTAGTTTGGTACCAGAATACACGATTTGTTCCATTTCTTTTATCAAATCATCCATCTTTAACCCTTTTGCAGAAGCGATATCTGTCAAGGCCAATTGTCTGTCGATATTTTGGATGATGTATAATTTATTAATTGAATTGACACCGGTTGATTTTACAACCAAATCATCAGGACGAACAATATCATTATCTTCTACATAACGGCTGATTAGGCTAACAAACTCTTTTCCGTATTTTTTTGCTTTTCCTTCACCAACCCCGTGAATATTAACTAGCTCTTCTTGTGAAATAGGGTACTTTAAGGCCATGTCTTCAAGAGACGGATCCTGAAAGACCACAAAAGGAGGAACTCCAAGTTTCTTAGCTACTTTTTTACGCAATTCACGCAACATAGTCATCAATAATTCATCTGTAGTTCCAGAAGATTTTGATCCTGTTACAATAGCTTCATCATCAGCTTCATTATACTCATGATCCTCAGACATCATAAATGAAGTTGGTTTTTTGATAAAAGCCAATCCCTTTTTAGTAACTTTTACGATTCCATAAGTTTCGATATCCTTAGACAATAAGCCATCTACAAGAACTTGTCTTAATAATGCCATCCAGAATTTCTCATCATGTTTTGAACCTGAACCAAAAAATGATTGTGAATCTGTTTTATGCGCTTTTATCATGGCATTCACACGACCAATTAAAGCAAATACGATTTCTTTAGATTTATAAATATGCTTGGTATCCCTAACAACTTCTAACAATTGAACCACTTCATTCTGTGCTTCAACTTTTGTTTTAGGGTTTCGAACATTATCATCCATATCAGCACCTTCGCCAGTTTCGCTATCGAACTCTTCACCAAAATAGTGGAGTAAAAATTTTCGTCTAGACATAGAAGTCTCCGCATAAGCCACCACTTCTTGCAATAAAGCAAAACCTATTTCTTGCTCGGCTACCGGTTTTCCGGATAGAAATTTTTCTAATTTTTCTACATCTTTATAAGAGTAATAAGCCAAACAATGTCCTTCGCCTCCATCTCGACCTGCACGTCCGGTTTCTTGATAATAACTTTCTAATGATTTTGGTATATCATGATGAATTACAAAACGCACATCGGGTTTATCTATTCCCATACCAAAAGCGATAGTTGCTACAACTACCTCTACATCTTCCATCAAGAACATATCTTGATGTTTGGCACGTGTTTTTGCGTCTAAACCTGCATGGTAAGGTACAGCACTAACTCCGTTTACTTGCAAAACTTCGGCAATAGATTCTACTTTCTTACGACTCAAGCAATAAATAATTCCTGATTTTCCTTTATGCTGTTTTATAAAACGAATAATGTCGGATTCTATATTTTTCGTTTTAGTCCTTACTTCATAAAATAAATTGGCTCTGTTAAATGAGGCTTTGAAAGTAGTTGCATTAGCCATATCCAGATTTTTCAGGATATCCTCTTGCACTTTTGGCGTAGCAGTAGCAGTAAGCCCAATAATAGGTACTTCACCGAGTTGCTTAATAATACTCTTAAGATTTCTATATTCTGGTCTAAAATCATGTCCCCATTCTGAAATACAGTGCGCCTCATCTATGGCTACAAAAGAAATAGGCACAGTTTGAAGAAAAGCAACATATTCCTCTTTGGTCAAGGATTCTGGAGCAACATAAAGCAACTTTGTTAATCCTGATGCAATATCAGATTTAACTTGAGCAATTTCTGTTTTGGTAAGTGAGGAATTTAAAACATGGGCAATGCCATTTTCTGAAGATAGGCTTCGAATAGCATCTACCTGATTTTTCATCAATGCAATTAAAGGAGACACCACAATTGCGGTCCCTTCTTGAATTAAAGCAGGCAATTGGTAACAGAGTGATTTTCCCCCACCCGTAGGCATAATAACAAACGTATTGTGCTTATTGAGCAAGCTTTTTATAACCTGTTCCTGCAGCCCTTTAAATTGGCTAAAGCCAAAATATCTCTTTAATTCTTTGTGTATGTCAATTTCGTATGAATTCATTCTTTATTATGTGGTATTTTATATAAATTTGCGGCACATAAAGATACTACTTTCTTTTATACTTACAAACTTTAAATTATCTGTTTTGATAACAAGAGAAAATATATTGGCAATAGCCAAAAAAACTATCGAATCCGAGAGCAAATCAATCTCTAAACTATTGAATTATATAGATGACACATTTGCGGAAGCTGTAGAATGCATCTTTAATTCTAAAGGAAGATTAGTCGTAACTGGAATAGGAAAAAGTGCTATTATTGCCCAAAAAATGGTAGCTTCCTTTAATTCTACCGGTACACCTTCTTTATTTTTACATGCTTCAGAAGCCATTCATGGTGACTTAGGAATGATACAAGATAACGATGTGATTATTTGTATTTCAAAAAGTGGTAATAGCCCAGAAATTAAAGCTTTGGTTCCTCTTTTGACTCGTTTTGGCAATAAATTAATCGGAATAACGGGCAATATGACATCATTTCTTGCTAAAGGTTCTGATTTTGTATTGAACACAACTGTAGATACTGAATCTTGTCCTTTAAATTTAGCACCAACAAATAGCACTACTGCTCAATTGGTCATGGGAGATGCCCTGATAGTTTGCTTAATGGAAATGCGTGATTTTAAAGCCGAAGATTTTGCAAAATTTCATCCAGGTGGTGCTTTAGGAAAAAAACTATTACTCCGAGTAAAAGACATGCTAGAACATACTTTGAAACCGGAAGTTGACCCAAATGCTTCTATTAAAAGAGTCATTTTTGAAATTTCAGAAAAACGTCTTGGTGTTACCGCTGTTGTAGAAAACAACAAAGTAGTCGGAATAATTACCGATGGTGATATTCGTAGAATGCTAAATGATAGAGACACTTTTGCCGATTTGACTGCAAAAGATATCATGACGAAAAGTCCAAAAACAACAAACTCAGAAAGTATGGTTATTGATGCTTTCAATATTATGGAAGATTTCTCAATCACTCAATTAGTGGTTGTTGATAATGGTGACTACAAAGGAGTATTACACTTGCATGATATATTAAAAGAAGGTATTGTATAATGGCAAATAAAACTCTAGGCGAAATGTCGTTTTTAGATCATCTTGAAGAACTAAGATGGTTATTGGTTAGAAGTACAATTGCTGTAATTATTATGGCTTGTATTACTTATTTTATTAGTGATTACTTATTTGACACCATTATTTTTGGTCCAACAAGACCTTCCTTTTTTACTTATACTTTTTTTTGTGATTTATCGCACCGACTAGGTTTTGCCGAAAGTATTTGCATTACCGAAATGCCATTTATCATTCAGAACACTGAAATGGAAGGGCAAGTAAACGTATTTGTTTGGATGTGTATTTTGGCTGGTTTTATCTTAAGTTTCCCTTATATTTTATGGGAAGTTTGGAAATTCATCAGTCCTGCTTTATATGAAAAAGAAAAGAAAAACGCGAAAGTATTTGTATTTACTTCTTCCCTACTTTTCTTTTTAGGAGTTATATTTGGTTATTTTGTGGTCATCCCAATGTCGGTTAATTTTGTTGCTACTTTTACAGTAAGTGATGTAGTAAAAAACCAATTCACATTAGATTCCTATATGGGAATGGTAAAAACTAGCATTTTAGCCAGTGGATTATTCTTTGAATTACCTATTATCATTTATTTTCTAACCAAATTAGGTTTGGTAACACCTGAGTTTTTAAGGAAATATTGGAAATATGCCGTTGTAATAATCCTAATTGTTGCTGCAATTGTTACACCTCCTGATGTAGTGAGCCAAACTATTGTTGCTATACCAATGTTGATCATTTATGAAGTAAGCATATTGATTTCAAAAATTGTCGTATTAAATAAAAAGAAAGAAAATGTCTGATATCGTACAAGAATTCAATGATTATCGTTCTAAAATGAACGAAAAATTATTGGCCGACAATAATAAAATAGTGAAACGCATTTTCAATCTTGACACCAATGCTTATGCTGCGGGAGCCTTAGATGTAAAAACCAAAGAACTACTAGGTTTAGTAGCTTCGGCAGTTTTGCGTTGTGATGATTGCGTAAAATATCATTTGGAAACCAGCTATAAAGAAGGAGTTACTAAAGAAGAAATGATGGAAGCTATGGGAATTGCAACCCTTGTTGGTGGCACAATTGTAGTACCTCATTTGCGTAGAGCTTATGAATTTTGGGAAGCATTGGAAGAGCAAGGAAATTAGATAATTAATAAATCTGATAATGAGATAAATTAGATTTTCGAAACATTGTCTCATTGTCTAATTGACACATTATCTATATTGACACATTACCTAAATTATCTAATTGAACAATGAAATTAAGAGCAGAAAATTTAATAAAAACATATAAGGGCCGTAGTGTCGTAAAAGGCATTTCTGTAGAAGTGAACCAAGGCGAAATTGTAGGGCTTTTAGGTCCCAATGGCGCTGGAAAGACCACTTCATTTTATATGATTGTAGGATTGGTTAAGCCAAATTCAGGAAACATTTATCTTGACGATTTGAACATTACGGATTATCCGATGTACAAAAGAGCACAGCAAGGAATTGGTTATTTGGCACAAGAAGCTTCCGTTTTTAGAAAATTAAGTATCGAAGATAATATTTTAAGTGTATTGCAATTAACCAAACTTTCCAAAGAGCAGCAGATAGCCAAAATGGAAAGCTTAATTGCCGAATTTAGTTTAGAACACATTCGTACCAATCGCGGGGATTTACTTTCGGGAGGAGAGCGTCGTCGTACCGAAATTGCCCGTTGTTTAGCAACCGATCCAAAATTCATCTTACTTGATGAACCTTTTGCAGGTGTCGATCCAGTTGCTGTAGAAGATATTCAAAGAATTGTAGCTCAATTAAAAAATAAAAATATCGGAATCTTAATAACTGACCATAACGTGCAGGAAACTCTGGCCATCACTGACAAAACGTATCTTATGTTTGAAGGAGGAATTCTAAAAGCCGGTATACCTGAAGAATTGGTTGAAGACGAAATGGTACGTCGCGTATATCTAGGTCAGAATTTCGAATTAAGAAAGAAGAAGTTAGAGTTTTAATTTTTTTAGATAAACAGCTGCTAATTTTAAATAAAAAATCTCAAGAGCTAACATTCATAGTCCAAGACTATTCAACGGTAATAAAATGTAGTTGCTGTAAATCGCCATTATAGATATTTACGTCTACGCTATAATCGATTCCTGGGACTGTGGCTTTTTCTGTAAATTGCCAAAAGAGCCAGTTGTCTTGAATTTTTTCTCTGTAAAAGTTATAATTGGCTATCCAAAAAAGATAATCACTAAACTCCTCTTTCAAAAAATCATCATAGTATTTCTCTCCAGTATAAATTACTGGTCGCACTCCATAATGCAATTCTACTGCATTCAGCCAACGTCTTAAACCTACTTTCAATCTTTCAATAGACTGTTCTTTAGGAAGTTTTTCGATATCCAAAACTGGTGGTAAATCTCCTTTTCTTAGTTTAACCGTTTTTATAAAGAGTTTGGCTTGTTCTAAGGAATTTTCGTTGGGACGATAGTAATGATAAGCACCCCGTATCATTTTGTTTTCTTTGGCACCAAGCCAATTTTTTTTAAATTGGTGATCTACCCTATCATTTCCAACAGTTGCCCGAATGAAGACATAATGCAACGGATATTTTTTTTCTAAAGTATCAACATAAGACCAGCGGATTTTCCCCTGATATTCGGAAACATCCAAGCCTACTATTTTACCCTCATTTTTTTCTAAAACCCGTAGATTCCTAGCTTCAGAAAAAACATCGGTATGACTATTGTAATGCGATTTAAAACCTAAATAATTCGCTAAACCGGAACGATAATGATATGCAACTGACAATACCGCCACAATCAAGAAACCAACTATAAAATAACCAAATATCTTAGCCGAGAAAACGGTTCTCTTCTTTTTAGACTTACGACTATAAGCTGTTCTTGTATTCTTTTTCTTCATCCAAAAAAACTACTTTTTTAGAAACTTATTATTAATTATTGAAAGTAATACATAGAATATGATTACCAATGCTATTCCTAAATATTGAAGAAAAAACAACAACAAAACAGAGATGGTTAAAAAAACAATCTGAAGTGCATTATCCTTGAAATTAAATTTCTTGATTTTCAATGCAAATAAAGGAATTTCAGCATTCATGACATAGGCGCTAAACAATGATATTAGTAGTAAAACCCATTTTTCAGTTAAAATTTCGAGTACCATCAATGACTCAGCAGAATAATATTCTAATACTAGAGGAAGACTCAATATAAAAAGAGTATTAGCCGGTGTTGGCAAACCTATAAACGAATCTGTCTGACGGGTGTCTATATTAAATTTAGCCAAACGAAAACACGCCCCCAATGTAATTATAAATCCTAAATAAGGGAAATATTGAAGATATCCCTCACTCATATCTACCGAACTGCTAAGCATCATTTTGAACATCACAAATCCGGGAACAACACCGCTGGTTACCATATCGGCCAATGAATCCAATTGTAGACCTAGAGGACCGGCTACTTTAAACAAACGAGCAAAAAAACCATCAAAAAAATCTAAGAAGATACCTAGACAAACAAAAATGAATGCCATCTCAAAACGATCATTACTAGTATATACTAAAGCGATACAACCACATAAAAGATTTAACAGAGTTATTGTATTTGGGATGTGTTTTTTGATGTTCATAGTTTTTTAATTGAATTTTATGCTCGACAAATTTAATACAATATGTGGATGAGATACGCGTTTTTAATGGAGATTTTCGACTACTTTTTATCAAATCTTATTAATTTATAGAAATGAAGAAGTTACATCATCAAAAAACTTTATTTTTGGAAAAAATTAAAAATCATTTTTTGCTTACAAATATCAACTTTTGAGAAAAACACAGCTCTTTTTATTGCTTTTTATTGCTATATCTTCTTATAGCCAAACCGTTCGCAAATATTCTAATGAGTTCATGAATATTGGTGTAGACGCCGCTGCATTGGGTATGTCTAATGCTGTTGTTGCTTCTACCGCCGATGTAAATTCATGTTATTGGAATCCCGCTGGACTAATTCATCTGGAGGATAACCAAATCGCTTTAATGCATGCCAATTACTTCGCTAATATTGCTAAATACGATTATGCCGCCTATGCAAGTCCAATTGATGATAGAAGTGCATGGGGAATTTCAATAATTCGTTTTGGTGTAGATGACATTTTAAACACAACCGAATTAATTGACAACGAAGGCCATATAGATTACAATCGAATTAAACTTTTTTCAACTGCAGACTATGGCTTTACTTTTTCTTATGCTGTAAAGTTACCTGTACCCGGATTTCAATATGGAGTTAATGCTAAAATTATCCGAAGAGTAATTGGAGATTTTGCAAGTTCTTGGGGATTTGGTTTTGATTTTGGTTTGCAATTCGAAAAAAATGATTGGCAATTCGGGTTAATGCTTCGCGATATCACCACTACATATAATATTTGGAACATTAATGAAGCTGCTTATCAAAAAATAGCAGATGCTATTCCTGGTCAAAACCAAGAAATGCCCGAAAGTTCAGAAATCACACTTCCTAAAGCTCAACTGGGAGTGGCAAAAAAGTTTATTTTTCATGAAGATTACAGTCTCTTGACTACTGCCAATATGAACATGCAATTTACCAAAACCAATGATTTAATTTCAAGCAGCTTTGTAAGTATCGATCCTGCCATTGGTTTAGAATTTGGTTATACCAATCTTGCTTTCTTAAGAGCTGGTATTGGAAATTTTCAGCAGGTAACACAATTAGACAATACAGAAAAAATAGGGTTTCAACCTAATATTGGTTTAGGTTTTAAATACAAAGGCATCGCTATTGATTATGCGCTAACTGCTCTAGGCAACCAAAGTACTGCTCTGTACTCGAATGTATTTTCTCTAAAAATTGATTTATCGCTTTTTAGAAATTAACTTTTAGACTATTCAAAAAATTACATCTTAATTATATTTTAAAATTGACAAAATGAAAGCTAGCCAATTAAAGAACATTTTTGTTTGTATTCTTTTACTGAATTCAATTTATAACTCTTTCGGTCAAGATGTTTTATTATCAAAAAATGCCCATATTAGTGTACTTACTTGTGGCACCGGGAATGAGTCTTATTCGTTATTTGGCCATACTGCAATAAGAGTAAGCGATATTGACAATAATATCGACATAGTTTACAACTATGGTGCATTTGACTTTGATACGCCAAATTTTGTAATGCAATTTACCAAAGGTGATTTAAATTATTTTATAACAAACAATCGATATATTGATTTTATCAATCAGTACACTTATGAAAAAAGAGATGTCTATGAACAAGAATTGAATATCCCTCTTGCTCTTAAACAAGAACTATTTAACAACTTAGCACAATCAATGTTATCTGATGAACGCTTATACAATTATAAATTTATAGATAATAATTGTACATCTAAGGTTGTAGATGTGATCAATAAAACTTTAAAATCTAAAGTAATTATCAAAAAAACAGATACTGATCAAACCTACAGATCTATTCTTTTTCCTTACTTTGACAACCATTTTTATGAAAAACTAGGAACAAGCATTGTATTTGGGAGAAAAGTGGATCAAATGGGCACTAAAATATTTTTACCTTTTGAGCTTCAAAAAAGCCTAAAGCTCATTCAATACCAAAACCATCCTTTGTGTGGAGAAAACAAAACTATACTTACTTTTGAGGAGGAAACCCCATCTTCTTGGTGGAATAATTGCTATTCTTATCTTTTGCTCTTAGGATTTGTAATACTAATAAATAAAAGAGCTATTGACTTCGTTTATCTATTTACAATAGCCTTATTGGGATCATTATTTGTTTTTTTAGGATTTTATTCCTCTCATCAAGAACTAGGATATAACTACAACATACTATTATTTAATCCCATACTTTTCATAGCATTGTTTTTTTGGAGTACAAAAAACTCAAAATGGACATATAAAACAGCTGGTTTTACTATCCTCACTATGGTTTTATATTTCTTTTTGATGCTAAATAAAGTTCATTTACTGATAATTGCTCCTATTTTAATAACTAACCTAGTTGTTTTAATAAGACTAGCTATCAGAAATAAAAAGCGTATTCCAATAATAATCTAATTTATTGACCTCTATAGAACAAGACGGTAGAAATTGTTTTGAAGACAATACTCAAATCCAAATAAATACTTCGGTGTTTGATGTAGTACAAATCGTATTGAAGTTTTACCAAACTGTCTTCTATTTTTTCGCCATATGAATAATTCACTTGAGCCCAACCTGTTAGACCAGGTTTAATAATATGGCGAGTTTCATAAAAAGGCATTATTTTAGCAATTTCATTTACAAAATAAGGGCGCTCTGGACGAGGTCCAATAATGGCCATATCACCTTTCAGAATATTAATAAACTGAGGAACCTCATCTATTCTTGTTTTTCTCAAAAATTTACCAAACTTGGTTATACGAGAATCATTGGTTGTGGTAAAAACAGCTCCTTTGGTTTCCGCATTTTTAATCATAGTTCTGAACTTTAAAATTTCAAATTCAACACCATCTTTACCAACTCTTTCTTGGGTATAAAACAATTGTCCTTTGTTCCAAAAAATATTTCCTAAGAGAATTATAGGAACCAAAACCAAACCAATACATATACCCAGTAATGACAAACCTATTTCGAATAATCTAACAATTGATAAATACAGTTTATTTTGGTTACTTCGACTAAAAGGAAAAAAACGATAAAAATCTCTGGCAATATATTGTACAGCAATACGCAGTGTTTTGTTTTCATAAACTTGTGTATACTCTCTGATAGTTACCCCTGATTCTAATATTTGAAGCAACTGTTGGTATAAATCTACTGTTATACCGTCGGTTTTTGGGGACGCTACAACAAGTTCAGAAATTCCATTTTCCGTTACAAACAAGCTTAATTCTTCTCTTTTAATACATCGTACATAATGATCCTCGAAATTATCATTAATAGGCTGCTCAGCATTTACATATCCTATTATTTTATAATGAGGATCTGCGTTTTCAATCCCCAAAATTAATTCCTCAACCTGCTCCCTGTCACATATTAACAACACTTTTTGCACAAATCTGTTAGAGGCTAAAAATCGAACATAAATCATTCTCCATGTATATAATGCTAAAAAAACTGCCAGATAGAAAAACAATAATTGAAGCCTATTCTTTGGCAATTGAGGAGAAAAAATTGGTGTCAGCAAATAAAATACCACAGTGGCAGTAGTCGCAAGAACAGTGCTTCTCAGAACTTGAAAGTGGTTACTAGCCACCTGAAGATTATACATTTCAAAAACAGCACCAAATACATTTATATAGATAGCCAAAACTATTGTCCAATAATAGTTTGTGACAGAAAATCTAAAATATTCGAAATGAAATAAAAAACCAACTAGGTATAACGCAAACAAAACAGAAATAACATCAAAAAAGCGCAATAGGAGCTTTCTCTCAGAAATTTCGAAGTGTATGTTTTTTTGGTTACTCATAAGATTAAAAAGTCATATAATGTTGCAAGGTAATTAAATATACAAAAAAGAAAACAATTATTTTAGGATTCTAATCCAATTATGTCTTAGAGATATCCAATCAAAACTCTCTGCTTTTTGCCTAGCATCTCCTGTTAGCCTAATAAATAAATCCGGACTTTCAATTATTTCCTCTATAGCCGATACCATTCCATTAACATCATTATCTAATACTAATAGAGCCTCTTTTTTATTTTCTAACAAATAAGGGATACCTCCAACATTCGTAGAAACTACTGCCAATCCTAAGCTCATAGCTTCAACAACACTTACTGGCATATTATCAAAATGAGTGGTATTTATAAAAACTGCATATTCCTTAGAAAGATTTATCCAATCTTGTTTTGATAATTTTCCTGTAAAGAGTACCTCCAATTTTAAATCTTTGGCTTTTTCTTTTGCCTCTAATAAGCTCCCATCTTTTTCAGGCCCAACCATACAAAGTCTCGCTTCTGGATATTTCTTTTTTATTGAAGAAAATACCTCAATAGCCATTAACGGATTGTATATTTGAGCAAAAGAACGAACCCACAAAAGGTTTGGAGCAGCTTTTTCTCGTTCATGTAATGGATAGTTTTTTATTTCTATCCCATTTGGAATATGAATCAAATTATCAAAACCTTTTTCTTTGAATTTCTCTAATAAATACTTAGAAGGAGAAACATTCTGATAAGAATTTTTAAAAATCATATTACTGATTTTTGGATTTTTCTTTAACCGAAAAGGCAAATTACCTCCATGTAAAATTGGTATATACTTTAAATTTAGTAACCTACACAACTGTGAAGAAGCGAATGCATACCAAAAATTGGTGGTACTATAAGTATCGATAAGCACATAATTAGCTTTTTTATTTTGCAATACACTCCAAAGCATAGCAATCAATCTTTGCAGCTTATATTTTTTTGAAGAACTATAAGTCATACTAAACCCTTCTTGTTCCAAAAGTGGTCCGAGAATTTCTATGGTAGTTGGAGTAACTCCATGTTTAGATAGCTTATTTCCTATGTAGAGTATTTTTTTCATACAAAGATATATTTCTCTTTAGTGAAATATGGCATCACCATTCTTCATTTCTGTCTCTTTTGGAATCGTATCAATTTCTTCAATATAAACTTTTAACAATGAAAGCGCATAAACAAATGCTGGAGCTGCAAGTCGCATGGCGGCATGGTTAATGGTCAGCAGCCAAAAAGCTAGAAAAGACAACAGTAATAAATTTTGACGGCTATCTACAAATAATAATAAAGGAGTAAATAATAAAATCATTAGATCAATTAATCCTAGTGAACCGTGCTCTGCCAACATTCTAGTAATTTCATTATGTGAGGCAACTACGTTCCCAGTTACTTCTTCCCTAATTTCTTTACCTCTTCCCACACCTGCCCCTAAAACCGGGTTATCAAAAAAAATCTGTAACTCAGACTGCATAAGTTCCTCCCTTCCGCTAAATTGACTTTTTTTCTCTCTTCCCGTTGCATCTTGATTAGCATATCGCTTATTAATCAATCCGCCAGTTTGCATAGAACTATACCCCCAAACTCCTAATCCAGCCAAAAAAGATAGTATAATAATCAATCCCATTTTAGGCTTTGTATTAAGATTAGCCTGAAAATACAGTACTGTCATAAGTAAAAAAATCATCAAAACTGCCGTCATTACTCCTCCTCTGGAAAAAGTAACGATTCCTCTAAAAGCAAAAACCAAAACAAATCCCGCATTTATTATTTGCAGCAATCTGCTTTTTGAATTTAGCAGCAATTGTACAAAAAAAATAAAAATCCCTAATCCCAATATAGTAGATACTTGATTAGGTCCAAATCCCCCTGAGGTTTCAAAATTTGATTGTGTTCCCGTAACTACATCTCTCACGCTGGGAGTATATAAAAACAGGTAAACCACTATAGAAACCAAAGGCAAAGAAAAAGTTGTAATTACACCTTTTAATCGGTCAAAAGCAATTTTTCTTTGGTAACAATATATCGAAGAAATTCCCAAACAAACTGGCCCCGAAATATTAAACGCTATTGCCTTTCGGAGATCAGTTTCAAAATTCATAGAAAGGATCGATATAATAATACCTGGAATTAACAATGTCAAAAAGACCCAATATAAAAAAGCATTTTTTGAAAATCCAGAATAAATCATTCCTAGAAACATAAAAATTAAGATCGAATATTTACCAAACTCGCTCAAGATTACTCCATCAGTCATTCTCAAAAGCACCTCAACACTAACTACATAGGCTGACATTATAAGTACTTCATTATTTTTGTTTTTCTTTTTTACAATATAGTAAACGCCAAATACAAATATTATCAAAGTATATACTTTAGAAATGATAGGCAAAACATATACTAATGCCCCAAGAAAAGCATGAAAGAGTATTAAATAAATATAAGACAGTTCTTCCTTCTTCATTTCAACTTTTTTTTAACCAATTTAAATACTTTCTCAATACATTTTCAGCTGAATATTCTGCTTGAATACAGCTATAAAGAGCATTCCCGAAATCAAATCTCAAAGCCTCGTCCTTTATCAATTCTACTAGAGATTGATAATACAAATCAGGTTCGTTAGAATCGACAATAAAACCATTCTTCCCATGTTGCACTATCATCGGAATCTCTCCCACTCGTGTAACTACAACTGCTTTTTTATATAATCCATATTCCAAAAGTGCAACTGGAAGTCCTTCGGATTGTGAAGTCAAAATAGCAATATCCGATTGTGATAAAATATTCTCTACATCTTGCTTGGAACCATATAGAAACACATTGTTTTCTAAATCATAATCCATTATTAGCCTTCTAATTTGCTCAGAATATTTATCCTCGAAGTCTTGCCCAACCAAATGAAAAGTCCAATTTGGCTGGAATTGTCTAAGTTTTCTAGCTACCTCTAACAACAAAAAATGATTTTTTTGTTCTCTTAAATTAGCCAAAGATACAATTCGTCTTCCTTCAACCCCTTTTAGGACTGTATCTCCCACAATTCCCATCTCAATCACCGGAAAGTTAGGCAAAAAAATAACGTTTTTAGCTTTTAGTTTCTGCTCCGACCAATCTTTAAGCTTTTGATTTACGGCGATAATTCCATTAAAAAAATAAGCTGTCAGTTTCAATACAAAATAAGGTCTAGTTGCTAAAAATTCATTATTACCATAATGATCGTGTCTAATAATCGTTAACGATGGTAGGCTCATTTTTAAAAGAAAAGCAAGAAAAAAAGAAGTACTATGTGCATGAACATGAGTAACCTTGTTCTTTAAAACATAAGACCGTAATCTAAAAAGAGCTGCTGTATCAAGTCGCTTTTTTTTATTCAAAAACAAATAGGAAACATTTGGGTGAATTTGATGCAGTAGAGAACCCTCTTTGCGAGTAGCAACTAAACCCGAAAATTCAATTTTATCGACCAAAGCATTCGCATAATTTACCGCCATACGCTCAGCTCCTCCTGCATCTAGTGAGTCTATGATTTGAATAATTCTCATTATAACAATACTTTTTTTATTTCTGCTTCAAAAATATCAAGTGTGTATTTTTGTGACCATTCCGATGCTTTTTTTCTTTTAGCATCATAATCAATTTTATTATTTAAAGCAGCTTCTACCTCACGTACATCTTTCTCTAAACTCATTTGTAACAATACTCCTCTTTCTCCATAATTCAGCATAAAAGGAACACAAGAAACAGCAGTTGCAACTGGGACACATCCCCAAAACATTCCTTCGGCAATTGCTTTTGGCCAACCTTCACTTTGAGAAGGTAAAATTACAAAATGACTTTTTTGATATATCTTTTTGATTACTTCTTTTTCCTGATTTCCACATAGGTTGACAAATGTTGCTATCCCCCTTGAACTAATATATTGTTCTAAATAATCTCTCTCGACTCCTTCACCATACAATTCCAAACTCACGTTATAACCTTTTTGCCATAAACCTTCTACCAACTGAATAGCATACAATGGTTTTTTCCCTTTTGATAAGGTTCCTACAAATACAAAATTAATTACCCCTTTTAAATCCAATGGTTTAATTAATTCTTTTTCTTTTTCAGAATAAGAAGCTGTAAAAAAAGGAAGAATATTTTTAGTACTTCCTTGCCATACTCCATAAACTAAAACCTGCATATTGCGGGTCAAAAAAGTGTTACTCAAAATCCACTTTTGCAAACAATAACTCCAAGGCTGTTTTGATTTTGGATCCCAATTTCCAGCATACTTGGCCGTTTTAGGTTTACTGGGAAATAAAATTTGAACCAAACATCCCAACAAACCAATATTGCCGGGACAACGCAAATGTATATGATCAGCTTCTTTCATGGCCTTAAAAATTTGCCAACTTATTTTTGGGATTTTTAAAATCGCATTACAAATGGATTTAAAACCCAATAGATTAATATTCTCAATCTTGAAAAACTTAATATTCTCTTGATTATATGGACTATCAATTGCCGTATTTGAAGCTTGAATAATAGGCGCAACAATAATTACCTCATCAACATATTTTGACCAAACATTCATTTCACGAACATAAGGAGCATAACCAAAATACTGGTTATTCTTTTTGATATGATTGACATGGGTAATAATTGTAAAAATCATTACTTTTGGATTAAATCGTTTTGTCTACAATAGATAATATTCTCTTAATGTAATTTCGAGGATGTAAATAATTATCACTCCAAATTAAATTATTATGTCCCATTTCCAGATATTTATTTTCATTAAGCAAATATTCGATTTTTTCAGGCAACTCCATATAAGAGCTGCGAGAACTTAATTTTTCGTAATTTACATGCTCATCAAATTTATCTATAGAAACATTTAATGGAGTTGTTATAACAGCTTTTCCAAACAATAAATATTCGCCAATTTTCCATCCCGGAGTGTCTTTAAGACCATCATCGGCAATACAAATATTATAATTATTTAACATGTTAAAATAATTGTTTTTATTTGAACATTTAGAATCTAATAATAAATCCGGAGCTAGTTGTTTAGACAGATGATCAGCAAATAAACCTACCGAAGCATTTTTAAATGTCTTTTTTATAATACGACAAGCATTAATTCTAAACTCATTTTGATTTCTTCTACGTTCTTTCTCATCTTCATCTGAATGATTATCAGGATTCCACAATCTTGTTTGAAAAATAATATTACCTCCAAAATCGATTTCTCTTTTAGGGTATCTTTTAATATCTAAAACAGCATGTGATGAATTTGTAAATATCGAAAACCTGTCTAATGCCCTTATTACTTCTGTTCTGCTACTCCTATCAAATAAAAAATCTGATTTTAAATTCAGAAGCAATAAATGACTTTTATATGCCATTGGGACATTAAAATTTAATGGATATACATTAGCAATTTTATCTTTAGGAAGCAGTGATCTTTTAAAATAATAATCAAATTTTTCAGGAATATCTATAAATTTAGTATCATCAGAATAATCAAAAAAAACAGTCTTATTATCGATATATAAAACTGCACCATTAAATTTTATATTATTGTTTCGAATAATGTCAACATTTATTTTCTCTATTTTGCAAAAATAAAAGTAGGAATATATGAGCTGATTTAAATGATGTGTCCAAGATGAAAATTCTAATTTCATAATTGTTATTTTTACATTATAGTAAATTATTTGAAAAAATTGGTTTATTAAATAACAAACTCCACCACCCAACTGTTCTTCCTAATGCTTCCGTAACAGCTCCTTTTTTATTACTGTCATTAATTACATTAGTAAATCTAATTAATATCAGCAAAATAGTTATAGCATTCCATTTGTATCGATCTTTAAAACTTGGGGTTGGGTTCTTTATTCTCCATACATACCAACCATTTCTTACTACCATTTTACCGTATTTATACTGATTGGGACGTCCAGACTCAGCGTGATAGTGTGATAATTGAGCTGCAGTGTTCAAATACAAATTTCCGCTTTTTGAAACTCTTAAAGTAAAATCGGCATCCTCATATAAACCGTAACCTTCAAAATAATTAGAAAACGAAAACTTTTCAAAAACAGACTTTCTAAAAGACGAAACCCCACCCATTAATTGCTCTACCTGGTATATCTTATTACTTGAAGGCAAAAAACCAACGCTTCTTCCGTGAGAAAAAGAAGGAGAAAATCCTGGCGGGCAATCACTATCTAATTTAAGTTTTTTTCTTAAAATAAACCTACTACCATCTTTACGTTTCCATCCATCAAAATAAAATTCATTCAATTTAGGCATATAATTGACACCAACACACTCCCATTTCGTTTCATTATTAATGTACCCTCCAACTCCTAAAGCTTCAGGAAATAATTTGTATGTTTCTAATAAATTTTTAAAATAATCTGGTTCAAGAACAGTATCATCATCCAAAAAACAAATAACTTCCATTTCACTTCCAACTCTTTTGACTCCATAATTTCTTTGTTTGGTCAGACCTCTATGTTCTGCTGGAACAAAAAAATAATCTAGGTGCTTAAATTGATTTTCTTTTAGAATAACTTCTGTTTCTACATTAGTTGAACCATCAATAATCAGAATTTCATCCGGATATAGACTTTGTTCCTTAACCGACTCTAATAATTTCAGTAAGGGTTTAGGCCGCATGTAAGTACAAATGATTAAAGAAAATTTCATATTTTATAATTTTAATTCATTTGCCCAAAAAACACTTTTTTTCCACTGCTTATTGAAGTGATTTAAATAACGAATTGGGTTTTTATTATTTTGATGTTTATAATATTTTAAAAACAATGTTGTTTTATATCTTCTTATTTGTTCTTTACAATTATACTTGAGTTTCACATACATAATTGTAGGTGAAGGTTTGGGTTGTATCTCTTCTTTACTCCATATAAAAGTTGGTTTTATTCTAAATCCGCCTATTGGGGCTTTTAGATGCAAAATACTTATCTCGGGAAAAGAAATTACATCTACTCCTAAATTACGCAATTGTAGCCCAAAATCAGTATCTTCTCCATATCCAAATTCTAAACATTTATCAAAAGACACTTTATTTAGCAAATCAGCTTTTAAAAAACTATTTCCCGATCCAAAGATACTCGACTGATGAATATTTAAATTATGTTTATGTTCATTTACTTGCAGATAAGCAGTTGATAAACTTAAAATACCGTATTGCTTAATCCCCTTAAACACCTTATCAATCAAATCCGATTCAAATCTATTGTCATCATCATTCAAGAATACCCATTCGCTTTCTACTTGACTTAATGCCAAATTTCTTGCATTACAGGCACCTGCTTGATGTATAAAAGTATGCTTTATAACAAAAGGCCAAACCTCATTGTTTATATAATCTAATTCAGAAACGCTTCCGATAGCTGGATTTTGCTCCACTATAATTACATTAATTGGCAAATGCGTTTGTATTGCTAAATCCTTCAAAACGTCATATAAATGATCCTTTCTCCCAATAGTGGGAATGATAACATCTATAGTGGGATTAACTATAACTGCAAGAGAGGAATTGACTTCAATAGCACTTATATCCGTTTTATTTTTTTTCCTGTTCTTAAAAAAATAAGCATATAGAAATGCTGCAAAATGAAATTGTCGCTCATAAATGATTAAATTTAAAAACAACATTACTATCCACCTCTTTTTATAATGCTGCCTTATAAATTTAAAAAGAGTAAAAACAGAAGCTTTGGGTGAAGAAACTAAAAAATGTTTTTTTAATAATTTAGGTTCAGAATAACATAATAAACCCAGTGGCTTACAAACTTTGGCAATTGAATTTAAATAATAATCAAAATTTGAATCCTGCTTTATTGCCTTGTTAGTGGCTATTAATGTTGAAGCGTAAATAACTCCCACCAAACTACTCATTTGCCAGGTAGGATATGTTACTTTTTTATTTATTTTAATAAACAAAGATTCCTCTACATAGCCTATTTTTGGACCAAAATAATTTCTTTCATTCGGATTATAGGAAAGCATCATCTTATTGTGATGCATTATTGTATCAAGCTCTTCCAAATTAAAGGCTTCTTGATACTCTTCATGACACCAAACCAATTTTGATTCTGGAAAACGTTGAGCCAATTGCATTAAACCAAAAGCAATAGGCTTATTTTTAGCAACAGCTATTTCATTTTTATCATCTGAAAGAACTTTAGTAATCCTATTCTTTTTATGGTATACTACAATCAAAATTAGTCTATTATTGATTTATAAAAATCTACATTTTGCCCAACTATTTTTTCAATATTAAAAACAGTGTCAACTTTTATTCTTGCTGCTTTTCCGATAATAGAACATAAAAAATCGTCTTGCAACAATCCTACTATTTTATCGGCAAACCTATCATGATCTTTTGGGGAAACCAAATAACCACTTTCACCATCAACAATTAATTCTTGAGCCCAACCAATGCTGCTATTCACAACTGATTTTTGCAACGCCATGGATTCAATCGTTACCATTCCTAAAGTCTCTGCGAAAGTTGGAAAAATACAAACATGTGCTTTCTTCAAATATTCTTTTACTTCTTGATATGGGATTTTCCCTAAATAAGAAATGTGGTTTAAATCTTCTTTATCAAATTCATGTTGCACTAATTCCCAAGTCGATTTAGAGTTGGTTTGTACATCAAAAGAGTCACTTCCTATTAAAACCAATTGTGCATCAGGAAATTTGTCCCTAACTCTCTTAAAAATAGCAGGCAATTCAAGCACTCCTTTTTTCCGAATAATAGTGCCGATATATAAAATTAACCCTTTCTCATAAACCGAAGGGTTCATATTTTGAAATTGATCTAGTTCTAACCCATGATGTATGGTTTGAATTGTTTTGTCTTTTATTCCAAAAAGCTTCATTGACAGTTCTCCTGCAAAATAAGTTGGCGCAATAAAAGCCTTAGCTTTATTAATTGCCCATTTTTCAAACCAAAAATTCTTAAGCTTTTGTTTTCTTCCTTCCAAATGACAAAAATAAGTATCACTTCCATGGAAACGAATTACAACCGGTACTTTTAAATTCATAAATGCTGTTATTCCTGTCCAATCGGGTGCTTCAACCAAATCTATTGTATCAGAAACAATGTATTTATTCAGATAGTTTTGAATATATTTTCGATGAAAATACCAGCCAAACCCCTTATACTTTTGATTTTTTATCAAATGTATTTTCACCCCTTCTTCTAGAAAAACTACATCTTCATCTTGTCCATAAACAAAAACTGAAACCTGTATTCCTTTTTTAATCAAAGCCACAACTAGGTTCTTGATACTCGTACCGATTCCTGCTGCATATAGTATGCGCTCATGTGGATATTCTGGAGTTAAAAAAGCAATGTGCATGTTTCTATTTATTAAAAAAATCTTTCAAAACTCTAGCCGTAAACAATCTTGCTCCTGTATCATTCATGTGTCCGCAAGAAGAAAAATATTTATTCTCTATAACCACATTTTCATAATTATGAATTTCTGGATATTTTTTTTTAACCTTATCAAAATAATTCATTCCAACAACATTTTCGCACATTGGCGTCATTAGTGCTATAAAATTAATCTTATTTTTTTTACAGATGTTTTTAATTTCTTCATAATATCTATTGTGAGGCAAAGGATTTAGATTGACAATATTATTTTTCATATTGCCATTTTTGTGCTTTACTAACGGATAATAACCTAAATTATTCAAGGTACTTGTTCTTTCTTCCTTCATAATTTTATAAACTTCTCTTGAACCAATTTTAGTTTCATATTTTACATATCTGTAAAATGGAATATAATATAATTCATTAAAATTTTCCTGAGACATAAAATGATCTTTTATAATCTCTGAATTATGAATATAAGGTAAAAACAATGCTGAAACACCTTCAGATTCTTTGTCATTAGAAAGATTTAGATCGGCTTCGAGAATTAGATTTTTAATCTCATATTTTTTTTCAATCATTAATTTTAATAACAGTGAAGCTTCAAACAAATGCCCACCGCTCATACCATAATTAAACGTTTTTAATCCTTTGTCTTCAAACATTTGTGCTACAAAATGATTATTGGCACGAGACGAACCCAGAATCACAACATCATATTTTTGAGGCTTTGAATTAAAAACGGTTTCTATTTTCCCTCTATTTTTAGATTGAAGAAAAACATACGTATAAAGTCCGTCCAGAGCAATTGCAATTAAGACAATTACAAAGAAAATTTTGGCTGTATAAATTAAAAAACGTTTCATTAAAACTGGAAATAAATAAATTCTTTATAATCTGAAAAAGTTCCAAAAGCAATTATAGTAGCAATTGCTAATGCTATTTTGACCAAATTTCTTTTTCCGGAAAGAGGTTCAGTTTTAGCACGACTATTCCATTCAACTAAAACAAACAATCCAATCAAAAGAATTAATTCATAATTGTACCTCTCGTTATCTAAATACTGAAAACTAAAATCACGACTTAAAATTATTCGCTTTAAATACTGAACTGCATCAGTTATAGTTTTTGCTCTAAAAAACACCCAGGCTATACAAGTAATAATAAAGGTAGAAATAATGCTGAATATCACTTTTACCGAATCAAAATTCCATTTTAATTCGATTGTATCCATATTGTTTCTATTCTTTTTTGACAAAAGTAAAGGTAAAAAGTAAACTGCATTTATTAATCCCCAGACGATATAAGTCCAACTGGCTCCATGCCAAAACCCGCTTACTAAAAAGATGATAAAAGTGTTTCTGATTTTCATCCAAAGTCCGCCCTTGCTTCCTCCCAGCGGAATATATAAATAATCACGAAACCAAGAAGTAAGCGAAATATGCCAACGACGCCAAAACTCGGCTATATCCCTTGAAAAATAAGGATAATTGAAGTTTCGTAATAATTCCAACCCAAACAATTTTGACATTCCCAATGCCATATCAGAATACCCTGAAAAATCTCCATAAATTTGGAACGCAAAGTAAATGGCACCCATAATCAATGAAAATGAATTCATTGAAGTGTAATGATCAAAAATAGCATTGGCATAAGTTGCACAAGTATCTGCAATAACCACTTTTTTGACCAATCCCCATATTATTTGACATACTCCTTCTTTGGCCTGATTATAGTCAAAAGTTCTTTTCACCTTTACTTCCGGCAACAAATGTGTTGCCCTCTCAATAGGCCCAGCAACTAAAAGCGGAAAATAACTCACAAACAATGAATAATCTATAAAATTATATTCGGCTTTAATTCTTTTAAAATAAATATCAATCACATAGGATAATCCATGAAACGTATAAAAAGAAATTCCTACTGGTAGGACAACATCTAATAGAATAGGACTAGCTTTAAACCCAACAGTATTCAACATTTGTGCAAACGAGACTGAGAAAAAATTATAATATTTAAAAATTCCCAGAAAACCTAAATTGACAGTAATACTCAACCAAAACCAGAACTTTCGTCCTTTTTCAGTCGCACTCTTCTCTATTCTTATTCCAGTATAATAATCCAAAAAAGTAGAGAAAACCAGTAAAAACAAGAATCTCCAATCCCAACAGGAATAGAAATAATAACTGGCTACAATGAGGAGAGCGTTTTGAGTGCTTTTGGTTTTATTGAAAACAAACCAATACAGAAAAAAAACGATTGGTAAAAAAATAGCAAACGCTAAAGAGTTAAAAAACATAATTTATTTTAAAAAATTTCATTCTAATTTGAAAGTGCAAAGAAAAGCATTATTGTTTAGAAATGATGGTTTTAATTCCTTTCCAAATTCGTTTGGAAGCTTCTTGTGAAGGATGTTTATTGATGATTTCGAACCATTGTTTTGCCTCTTTTATAACAGATGAATTCATAGCAGTTCCTTGCTCGATTGTTGCTATAATAGTATCAGAACTATTTATCCACAAAACTGTTTCAGCATTAGGCATTGAACGAAAATGTACATAATTATATATTTTCTTTACTGACCAATCTGAGATTTTTTTATTGCTAACATCATAATTAATAAATGCACATGCTTTATCATGGGCTACATAATCGAAAACCATGGAAGATCCTAAATTAATTACTAGCTCCGTATGTGCTATAGTATTCATTTGTAAATCAATATCAGCTTGTTTTGGCAAAATCGTATTCCAGTTCTCCCCTATTTTTTCCCAAAGTGGGTCAATGGGATTGATTACGTCTTGGTAATCAAGAAGCACTTTTTCATATCGTCCCGAAAAGTCAACAGGACAACGTCGAAAAATAATCCCCAATGCATTTCCTTTTTGGTTCAACTCTCTAATAGCAATAGCAACATCTTCAAGGTATTTTGGATCATCTGGACAAGTCGTCACATCATCTCCCGAATAACAAATGTATTTTTTATTGGCATCTAAATTATTTTGTTCAAAAAAAACTTCTCTTGGGAGCAACTTACGTTTATCAAAGTGAGATTCAAATTGTGGAGTCCCGGTTACAAAAACCTGAGATTCTTGAATATAAGGATAATAAAAAAGCAATTCCTTTTTCATCAAATCACTCCAAACAAAATAATAATCCGTTTCTACCACCATGGTAGCCTTGGGCAAATTATCCCAAGAAAAAATAAAAGTTGCGGTAGGAATTTCTAAATCTTGTGCTGCCAACAGAGGAGCTATTGCTGTCATTGGTCGTTGATTGGTACAAAACACCATAGCTGGTTTTTCCTTTTGCAGTGTCTCTAAACTTTGGTGATAATACAACGTTTTTCGCTCCTCTTGATTGATTTTTTTTCGAATGCGTTTTAATCCGTATTTTGAAGAGTGGGTAAAAGACAATAACTTAGTGACCCCACTTTTTATTGCTTTTGTAGGTGTTGCATATGAAAAAGGAAAACGATACGTATCATAAACACGATCTTTGGTTATCCTGATGTTCAGATTCAATTCAATTTGTTTTCGGGCATTCTTATAGGTCTCCGTAAGTGGATGTGACTTGGAGTTTTGAATCTTTATTTCTTTAAAACCTAATTCTATTAAATCAAATGGAGTATTGTTCCAAAAAACAACATTAAAGTCTTCTTGTAACCCTATAGCTTGAAAATCTGAATACGCAAAATTGCGTAGACCAATGCCGTCAGGCAAAAGGATAAATATTTTATTGTTTTGCATTATCTGTCTCTAAACTGTTTTTGATGGTTCATTTTCCAAAACTCCTCTTTTTGAAGAGATTCCAGAAATAGTTCGGCACTATTACCTTGTCCAAAATCGGCATCAGATTGCTGCACTTCGTGAGAACCAATAGTTTTTAATGCTTCTGAAATATTCATTTCATTATAATCTACATTGATGATATCAGCATGAACTGCCCTATTTTGTTGGCGAGTTCCAATATTGATAATAGGGATTCCGTAATAAGGTGCTTCTCGAATACCCGCACTACTATTTCCTATAATGAATTGAGAATTTTTTAATAATGTCAAAAAATATTCAAATCGCAGCGATGGAAAAATTCTAAATCGTGGATTCTCTTTTAACCTTTCATAGGTCTTTAAAATAGTTTTACTGCCTAAATCATTATTCGGAAATACAACTATATAATTATGGGTATCTATCAATAATGCATTGACAAAATTGGTAGCATACTGTTCCATTTCCTTTATTTCGGTAGTAACAGGATGAAACATCACTATAGCAAAGGTTTCAAAAAATAGTTGATAATATTCTTTAGCAACAGCTAAACTCGGAAGCTTATCCGAAAACATAACGTCTATATCCGGTGAACCTATAGTAAAAATAGATTTCTTTATTTCTCCCATTTGTTCCAATCTTTTGGCAGCCTCTGCATTAGAAACAAAATGTATGTGGCTCAGCTTACTTACACTATGACGAATCAACTCATCTACAGTACCTGATATTTCGCCGCCCTCAATATGAGCAACCAAAATATTATTTAGTGAACCCACAATAGCTCCTGCCAAAGTTTCGACCCGATCTCCATGTACGAGAATCAAATGGGGTTCTACTTTTTTTACATAACTCGAGAACCCTTCAATGGTTTTTGCCAATGTCAAATCCATAGTGGTTTCGTGGGTATGATTATGAAAGGTATGTATATTTTTATATCCGCACCGTTGAATTTCCAACAATGTATATCCGTATTCTTCCTGTAAATGCATACCAGTAACTGCCACAAAAACTTCAAATTCGGGCTGTTGTTCCAAAATTGAAATCAATGACTTTATTTTACCAAAATCAGCTCTGGTTCCTGTAAGGAATAAGATTTTTTTCATTTAATTATTTAAAATCTGAAAAATCAAGTTGCTCATCATTCTCAATATCTCTTATCGCAATTTTACCTAGTACTTCATTAAAATGTTCTGCTAAAATTTTACCAGTACCCGGACGTTTTACCCAAATATTTTCTTTAGTAAAAAATTCTCCTTTTTTAATTGGTGCAATAGTACAAACTGTTGCAAAAGCAAAATCAATCGTTACTTGTTCTTCTGTGGCAGGCTTTTTTGTTCCGCCCCTCATTAGTGCAATTTCAGCACTTGACACAATCAATTCCTGACATACTTTTTCATCCATACTGCATACAATATCCGGACCCGTGCGTTGCATATGATCTGTAAAATGTCTTTCCAAAATACTTCCTCCAAGCGCAACTGCACCTAGACATGCATTATTATTCAAAGTATGATCACTTAAACCAAAAACTTTATCCGGAAAAGCTTCATGTAATTCTGTCATCGCTCCAAAACGAACCAAATGGATTGGTGTTGGATACAAATTAGTGGTATGCAATAACGCCACTGAAACGTTGTGTTTTTCGAAAATAGCGACTGCCTTACGAACACTCTCAATAGTATTCATACCAGTACTCAAAATAACCGGCTTCCCAAAAGAAGCTATATGCTCTAAAAGAGGATAATTATTGCACTCTCCCGATCCTATTTTGTAAGCTGGAATATCGAACTTTTTCAATCGTTCAGCTGCTGCACGAGAGAACGGAGTCGAAATAAAGATCATTCCTTTACTTTCTACATACTTTTTCAGTTCCAGTTCGTCAGCTTCATTCAATGAGCAACGTTCCATGATTTCATAAATAGATACATCAGCATTACCTGGAATCACTTTTTTTGCAGCTCCACTCATTTCATCTTCCACAATATGAGTTTGATGCTTTACCACCTCAACGCCAGCTCTATGTGCTGCATCAACCATTTCTTTGGCTATTTGCAAAGAGCCTTCATGATTAATACCGATTTCTGCAATAACTAATGGCGGGAAATCTGGTCCTATTTTACGACCTGCTATTTCTATATATGGATTCATATTTTATATTATGAGTTCTGAGCTGTGAACCTTTAACCCGTCACTTCTCTCTTCTAATTTCTATTTTTTTATTATTTATTACTATTCAAAAGCTTCTTTTGATACAAATACTCAGCATACTCCAAATCTTCTTGTATATCAATATCTACATTAGCAAAAATATGATTTACTTCGTAAGGAAGTGCTTTTTCTGAGATAATGCTATCTTTCAAAATCAAAGATGCTTTGGAAATATACAACAAGCCATTTTCGAAAAATAAGGGCTCTAAATCCTGACTGCGCTGTCCAATGGTATAATTAAAAGGTGTAAATTTATTTTCAATTATTTTACCCAATTTGTTATGATTTCTTGTAACTGTAAAAAGACTATCATAATTTCCTTCTTGATAAATACCAAAAGCTTCTTTAAGTAAATTCTCTGGTCTAAGTGGATTAGTAGACTGCAATAAAACGACATTTTCTACTTCCTCATTAATAGATTCCAAAACGTGTTTCAATGCCGAAACCGTAGGTTCCAAATCTCCAGATAAAGATTCTGGTCTATCAATTACTTTGGCACCGTATTGTAACGCTATGTTCTTGATATTTTCATCATCTGTAGAAACATAAACTGTATCAATAATTTCACTATTCGCAAAAGCATATTGTATTGAATGGCACAGCAATGGTATTTCTCCAAAAAGCTGAATGTTTTTTTGGGGAATTCGTTTCGATCCTCCACGGGCAGGAATTACGGCTATGGTTTTCATTTATTCTAATCTGCTTTTAGCATTTTCAATAATTTGATTCATCTCATCATTCCATTTTTCTTTAGAATATAATGCTTCAGGGATTTCAGGAATTTGATATTTTCCTTCTAAAAAATCATTTATGGCATTTTCCCACTCTGAAACAAAATGAGGATTTTCTATAAGTTTCCCTAGTTTTCCATACTGCAAAACTTCTGGAACACCCCCCATTGCTGATGCAATACAATAATTTCCACAATGAAGAGCTTCTATAAGACTGAGTCCAAAACCCTCTTTACATAAAGTAGGAAAAAGATAACAATCAGAAACCTGATAGTATTTAGGAAGTTCATCATTAGGAATTCTTCCCAAAAACTGGACTCCATCTATTTTCTCTCTTGGATCACAACCAATGACTAATAGGGTAATGTTTTTGTGTGTAGCATAAATTTTTTTCCAAACAGCTAGTATTAAATTCAATCCTTTTTTAGGTCTGTCTTGAGAACACCAAATAAAGATTTTTTTGTCATCAAATCCTAATTCTTCTTTCAACTTGCATTTTTCAGTATCAAGAACTTTGGTAAATTTTTTGGTATCAATACCGTTGTGTAATACTGAAAACCTCACTGGCAAAATTGAATAGTAATTTTTATGTGCTAGATAAGAATCATTCGTTAATAACACCATTTCATCGATAGACTCAAAAAACCATCTACCTTGATAATTTTCATAAAAAGGGGGAAAACCATGATAAAAAAACTGCAGTTGGCAATTTTTCCTAACTCCTCTACGAATCAAAAGCTCATGCAACGGTTTTACAATTCCAAAATTATCTACAATTTGAATAACGTATTTTTCATTTGGTTTCAAAATTTTATCCAAAGCTTCCAGATAACCTAAGTACCAGTTTTTCTTGATTTTTCTTCTTATCTTAAAAATAAGATTATTGGCTACCAAACTGTACTCAATATTCTCAAACTGCTTTTTGGGTGGTTCACATACTATAAAATCTATCTGATGTTTGTCTTGCAAGTAATTTTTATATAGCGTGGTCCAACTTCCTATTTGAGAGAATGGAAGTGGCACTTGTGATATGAGAATTACTTTGGTCATTGGCTAAAACTTTATGGCTTAGTAAAGATAAAAAAAGTAGCTTAGTCTTTTTTAATTTTTAATTGAATCGATTTTAAACCATTATCTATTATATAGAAATAATTATGGGTATTATAAAAACTAATAAGATGCAACAATACTCTATCATTTATTTCTTTCAAAGTGTAGTATCTAGGAACTGATTTTCCCAATCTTTTTTTTACATGGTATTTTAAAGTGTCTTGAAAATCGTCTTTTTGAAAAATCACATTTAATACTTCTCCCTTAAAATTAGGTAATGTCACAAAAAGAAAATGATCAATACTTTCTTTTTTATTCCCTACAAAATAAGGCATAATGCTATTTTCTAATACTTCATGTTCTATTTTAGAAATACTTCGTCCCCACTGTTTCAGATTAACAACTGTTCGTTTCTCTCTCTTATTAGCCAATAAATGCTCAAAATTAATTCTACTGATGTTTGTTAATCGTAAATCCTGGCTTAATTCTTTTGACTCTGCTTTTCTATAGGTAATATGCCATTGATGTAACATTAAAATCTCTTGATCATAAAATATGGATTGGTAACCCGCATTTTCTAATCGATTATGGACATCTTCATCTTCGGCACCCCAAAAATGTAAAAACTCATCAAAACCATGTATTTCATTCAATGTCTTAAGAGGAAATAACGATAATCCTTTCGCTCCAACTTGACTGAAGAAACTTATATTATATTCGAAAAAAGGTTTGATTTGAACACTTTCTTTTTGATCAAGAAAACCAACTTTAAAAAAAACAGCTTGATTAGGGTTCTGAATATGAATCAGTTTTTCTATGAAATCGTGACTAAAAATCATATCCACATCGGCAACAAAAACATAAGGAGTATTTACATGTTTTAACCCAATATTAATTGCCTTTGCGCGTGACCATGGCTGATGACAATGGTAGGAATACAAATAGGTTACGAAATCATAATTCTGAGTTAGCTTCTTAATTGTTTCTGCTATATTGAATACAGAACCATAATCTACAAAAATAACTTTAAAATTATGATTGTTTTGTTGTGTCAATGAATCCAGTGAACGCTTAACTCTGTTTTCTTCCCGATTACGATAAGGGTATATTATGGTAATCATGTCAAGTAATTTTTAGCATCTTCTTTGTCAAGTCCTTTCCAAATCAAAAAATACCTCATTACTTTTTTATTCAAAATGAATTTCCCAAACAATTTAGATTTAATAAAATAAGACCATTTTGAACCGACTGGAATCTTCTTTAACTCAAAATCACTCCCTCTATCATTTTGTTCTAATTTAGAAACTTCCTCATACATCCAATCTTCGATAATATTACCCATATGATAAGCATAATTATCAGCTGTAGATAATCGCCAAAATCCTTTTTTTACAACAGGGAGATCAAATAAATCATCACTATTTCCTCCAAGAATATAATCAGTGTAGCGACTTTCTAAATTATTAAAAATTGACGCTCTATAAGTAACAACATAATGCCCTGCTCCAATTACTGCAGCCTGTTCATTATTAGATATGGTTAAATATTTTTTTAATTGAATTTCATTATAAAACTCAGGATTACCAACACTCACCCCAAACTTTCTGAATGCATCAAGGTTAGTTACTGTCTTAAACTTCATTTTATTTGAAAACAAAAAGTCCCAATACAAATTAGCAGTATAAGTCCTTAAAGATCTTGATGAAGGTGTTGGACACACTACACCACATTTGGAAAAATTTTGAAAAACATTATACGATGCTCTCTGCCAACCTTCTAAAAAAAGAACATCTGCATCTGAAGTAGTGATAAGTTCAAAATTTTGTCCTGTAATGCCTTTTAACATTGCATTTATATAACCTATATTAGTGACATGAATAATCTCCTGTATTTTATTCCCTTTATACAACTCATTTAAATAATTAACAATCAAATCACAACTTCCGTTATTGACAATAGTAATGTAAGTTTTATTATGAATTGTTTTGAATAATGAATTGAGACATAGTTTCAATATTTCAAAACTATCTTTAAAATAGTCTTCTTGATTAGGTATATAAACTGGAATCACCACCTGATGAAAATAATCAGAGATCACATGAACTTTATCTTTATGAGGATTGAAACCTACTCTCATTTTTTAATTAACAATTTGTTCTCTAATATTTAAATTCTCTTTTAAGCAATTATATCCTTTACCAAAAAATAAAAGTAAAATAAAACCCAATGTCATTTTTAGTCTCGATTTCAGTTTTATATCGTTTAAAAAAAGCAGTTCAAAAACAAAAGTTTTGTATTGATTTAATACTTTTATTCGGGAATCAATTAGACATAATTCATAAATTGTACTTGAAATTCGAAATGATAAATACTCATTTATTTTTCTTTTGTCTTGAACATTTTGCAATGAAATCAACTTTAAAGCTTTATCGAAAAAAATAATTTTTGATTCAAGACTAGACTTTTTATTTAGACTGTTTTGTGTAATACTCTCGCTACCTCTCCTTATTGAAAAAAGAAAGTCGGGCATATAATCAAATTTAGGAAAATTGAGCAACATTCTTAAATGAAAATCTGATTCATGTGAATCTGATAACGATTCATCAAAAAGATCTTTATTTAATAAAAAAACTTTCCTCCACAATGGTGAACCAGTAAAAAAATAAAGATTTTTAACAAGGTAACTAAGAATTAAACTATCCTTTGGATTTCGATTAGCTAAATTTTTTTCAATCTTATTAGAATTAGAAAAAAAGGTAAGTGACTGGCATGCACAAAAATCAAGTAATTTATACTGTTGTAAAACTCCAACCTGTTTTTCTAAAAAGTCAGGATGCATAATATCATCACTATCAAACCATTTTATAAACTCACCTTGGCTCAATTCGAAACCATAATTTCTACAAGCATTGGCACCTTTAATTCTATCTGTAGGTCTTTGATGATATTGAAATCTATTATCTTTTTTTATATAATCATCAATAAGAATAGCTGTATCATCTGTACTTCCATCATCAACTATGATACATTCCCAGTTCTCATAAGTTTGTTTTAATACAGAATCCAGTGTTTCTCCTATAAGATGTGCTCGGTTGTAAGTTGGGATTATGATGGAAACTAAACTATTCAAAATTTAAATAATTTGAATTAATATGAATATTTCTATTTCGACTAACTTCAATTCGTTTAACAGTTTTATTTAAAACATGCAATTGTTTTAAAAATCCCACAAGCTTTATAAAGTCAAGTTTGAAAAAATTGTACAATATAATTTTATAAATTTTTTTTCTTTCGCTTGAGACATTTTTACCTATAAAATCTATATTTATATCAGCATATTTAACAGCTATTTCTTTTATATACGTATCAAAATATTTTTTAGAAAATAATTTAACCTGTTCAGATTTTGGTTTATTACTATCATGTCTTATATATGTATTAGGTGCCACTCCTATTCTCATATTATGATACAATAATCTCTGACAATAATTATTATCTTCTCCATAATGATAAAAAAGAGGATCAAATCCCCCTATTTTATTTATTGTATTTATTGGTAAAAGCCATGCTGCTGCTTGGACAAAATCTATATCGTAAATCTTTTTTTGTGGATTTCCTAAAACAAAATCAGAGTAAAAAGATCTTGAGCCATCCTCAGACATAAATCTAAAAAAATAATTTTCAAGTAGCTTCCCTGAATAATCTAATTGAACAGGACTTAAAATTCCATACTCAGGATTGTTCAATGATAAAGCTACTAAATCCTCAATAGTCTTTTTATTTACAAAGGCATCTTGATTTAACAAAAAAACGAAGTCAGCATTTTGACTTAAAGCATAACTCATTCCTAAATTATTCGCTTTACCAAAACCTAAATTATCTGTTTGTTCAAATATTGTTATCTCACTAAATTTATCTTTTACGAATGTGATTGTTTCATCTGAACTATTATTATCAATAACCACAACTGAAACTGGAATTGAACTATTTAAAACACTGCTTAAACATTCATCAATCCATTTCATTCCATTATAAGTGACAATAACAACAAACACCTTATTCATAGATGACTAATTTTCAATTATTTAAAAATTCGTTTAATAAAATTTACAACTAAAAAATCTGTAATCGATATCATTAAAAAAACACCTTTCACTTTGTCATTATTATTAATATAAAAAAGCCCTAATTTATATTTATATTCCATTAGAAACTGATTATTTATTTTCGCTATTCTTTTGAAATTTATAAGATTCATTTTTTTAAAAAAATAAGCACAACATTCTCTAAAACAAATATTAACTTCTATTTTAAATTCCAAAGGCTTACTATCAAATCCTGATGTAATCACACTATGAGAATGAAACCTAAAATTATTTAAAGGTTTCTCTATAAAAGCAACTTTATTATTTGCTATAATTTTCAAGTAGAATAACCAATCACCATTATACTTTAATAATGGATTTAAATCAAGATGACTATTTTTAATTAAGCCATTTTTTCTAAAAATTACTGCTGCAGCATTAGGGATAACATTTCTATAAATCAAAAATTTTTCTATAAACTCATTCCCATCAAAAACAAAATCCCTAAGAAATAAATCTCTATCTAAATCACTTGTTTGATTTAACCAATTCCCAGTTACAGTTCCTTTTCCATCTACCCGATTCGATTGACAATATGATAAAACTACCTTATCATTTTCTATTAATGGTTTACTTACTTCTTCTAAAAAATTATAATCACAAAAATCATCCGATTCCGCTATCCATATAAATTCTCCTCTTGCCAGAGCGATTCCTCTATTCCATTGTACAAAAGTATTTCCAGCATTTATTTCATTAAAAACACAATGACTGGCTTTAGGATGCTGACTGTATTGGTTAAGAATATATCTACTATTATCTGTACTACAATCATCTAATACTATTACTTCAAAATTAGGGTAAGTTTGATTGAAAATGCTATCCAATCTCTCTTTTAAGTATTTTTCGTGATTGTAATTTGGAACAATTACAGAAATTAATGGTAAAATGCTTTTCATCATTCTACATTTATTCAAACTTATTTTTAAAAACTGTAAGCCCTAAAAAAGTTTTGCAAAACAAATCAATTACAAACTTTTTACTTTTTAATTTTCTTGATCTTTCCTTTGTCTCTATTTCTCTTAATGCAACAACTTTTGCGTATTCATTATGAAACAATTTACTATGTTTTTTTACAATATAGTCTTGGTTCAAAAAGACCATGCTATCAGTAAATGAATGAATCATGGATTTATTTGAAACAAAATATTTAAAAGTAATCTCATGTAAATTAAAAAAAACAGTATCTATACTACTTAAAGACACCCAAAATTCCCAGTCTTCATGACCTTGATGCGGCATATTTTCATCATAACCACCTACTTTTCTCCACAAATCTTTTTTAAAAATGGCACATGCATCGATATAATTATGCGCTAACATTTTTTGTAGATTAAAATCGTCGATTTTCCACAATCCCTCTCTTCCTCCAAAATATTCGGCATAACCATGCACAACTCCAACATTTAAATTATTTTTAAAAACTTTCAATGCCTTTTCTCCAAAATCTCTTTCTACAAGATTATCTGAATCCAAAGGTAATATATAAATCCCTTTTGCTCTTTCTATACCATAATTTCGAGTTTTACCTAAGCCTTCGTTTTCTTTTGAATAATATTTAAATCTGCTATCTTTTGTAACCCATTTTAAAGCTATTTCCTCTGTTTTATCTCTAGAACCATCATTTATAATCAAAGCTTCCCATTCTTGAAAATTTTGACTAACTACCGATTCTAAGGTCGCTTCTAAAGTAGCCTCCGAATTGAAACAGGGAATGATTATGGATAAAATTGGGCTCATAATTTATTTCTTTCTTGCAACAACAACATAATTTATTGTGTTTATTGTATTAAAATCTTTTTGGTCTAAATAACTAAAAATCCTATTTACTAAAACATATAATCTCAATTTACGGAATAAATATTTGATCCCTTTAGCAATTGTATTTGCATTAGAATTTTTAAACCCTAAAGTATGATTAATCATTTGCCCTAAGGTTGCCCATGCACCACCATTTGGGGTAATTTCAATTATTTCAAACCCAGCTTTCTCTAAAATATATCTAAAACCGTGTTTTGTAAATCTAAAAAAATCATACGGTTCTTCGTGTAAATGCCAATAGAAAGGTCCCGAAAGTATAAAATACCCATCTGATTTCAACAGACGATAGGCTTCATTCACCATTTCTTGATGATCTTCTATATGTTCTATCGCTTGTGTAGAAATAATTGTTTCGAAACTATCGCTTTCGAGAGGAATATTAATGGCCTCGCATAAAATATCCACTTTATTTGAACTAGATTGTACAATATCACAACCTATATATTCTGAAATTTTTCCTTTAAGCCAGATTTCATAAGGTTTATTACCACAACCAATATCCAATAATTTACCTTTAGCATATTTTTGAATCGCCGTCTTTAATTCTTTGTGAAAAAATAAGTATACTAAATAATCACTATTTGAAATATCATTTTTTTCAACACTATCTAATCGAATAAGATTTTCTTCTCTCTTCATCTTAGCTTAGATTTTATTCGTTTTAAATAATACTTTAATAATTTAGGGGGGCTGTTTACTAGTTTTTCAAATTTATCAGCTTTTTTTTCAAATTTATCAGCTTTCGCACATTTGTATTCAAATAATGAAGGGTGTACGTATGTGTTTTGATATTGACTTTTTTCTTTTGCTATTAATTCATAAAGTGAATTATTTATTTCTGTTTCTTTGATAAAAATCAAAATATTTTGCCTGTACCACCAACTGATTTTGTTATTATTCCAAATTTTATGTCTTAAAAAATCAACACATTCATAACCATTTTTAGCAAAAATATCAATCCAATAGTCATTATATTGTTCGTTATAATGTAAAGTCCCTTCTTGGCCTGGAATTGCTGCCGAAAACAATATAATATCACCATGTAAGCACATTGATTCTATAAATTTTTCTGCATTTTCAGGCAAAATATGCTCAGCTACTTCTAAAGAAGTTACCAAATCATATTTCTTATGCAAATCATATTTTAAATTTAAATCATAAGATTTAAATTTTTGACTTTGGATAACCAAATCTTTAGTATCAACATAATCTCCATCAATACCAAAAACTTCACATTGATTTTCTTCAAATATTTTCAACCAAGATCCTAGTCCACAACCTACATCCAAAACCGTTTTAGGTCTAAAATAGGACAAAAAAAGAGGTATAATCTCAACGGCCGAAGATATTGAGTTCTGAAAGTGTACTGCATGAAAATTATCATTATAGTTTTCTGGTGTCATATTTTTAGAGTTTTCTACCTTGCTTTGTATTTATTATATAACAAACCCCATTTACTGTTTGAGAAATTCTTAAAGGCAAATTATTTTTTGATAAATAATCATGTACTGCTCGTGAGCATCCATCCCAAGCATAGTAATCATCTATTATAATTATACCACCTTCTGCAACCAATGGATATAAATTTTCTAAACAAACCATAGTTGAATCATACCAATCCCCGTCTAGGCGTAAAATAGCAATTGGTTCTGATATCTTAGTATTTGGTATTGTATTGTCAAACCACCCTTTAACAATAATATGGTTTTCTGAATTAGCCAATTTCATTGCTTTTTCTGCAAATAACATTTCTGCTTTACAATTGTCCAAACCAACACCATCGTTTGTTTCTTGCCATATTTTTGCAGCTTCGCCATCATTTTCTTTTACATCAGGTAATCCTTCAAAACTATCAAATAAAATACATTTTCTTTTTTTTCCTATATAATCAAAAATACCTGCAATCATACCACCTCGCCAAACACCACATTCAACAACACAACCATCAATTAAATTAATACTATCACATAATAATAGATTATCAGTATAGATTCCCAACGGAATCATGCTGAATTCTTTATATTTTATATATATATCTTTAGCTCTATTTTTTTTTAAAACCTTTTTTAAAGCTCTATAAACTTTCTTCATAATATTTAGTTATTCTTATTCAAAAAATGACCATTTCCCTTCATCAATATACTGACAAACATTATTTTGCCAACCCCATTCTGGTTCTTTTTGGTTTATCATTTCCACTTCAAAACTACAACAATCAAATTCTTGAAATTTTTCTCTTGTTTTGGAGTTTGCTAAATGAATCTTTAAATAATAACTTCCTTTATAAAGACGTAGATTATCAAACTCATAACCAATTTTATTAATCCCATTTTTTCTGCAAATTGGTGTATTATTATCAAAAACATAAGCAAATAAAATTGCTTTATTTAGGTTGTCTATTATTTGAAAAGAAAGCGATAAATTTTCATAATCCTCATTTGGCATTTCGATTTCAAAATTGACCTTAAATGATTTACCGTTTGCTTGTAATGTTCCACCTTCTGATGTTAAAATTTCTACTTTTGTTATCGACGGTACATTCAACAATGGCTTTTGAACAAAAAGATTTTCAGAAATTTGTAAAGACGAATAAATTGCAATTGCCTTATCAGTTTCTTCATAAGCAACAATTTTACCATTCGAAAGTACAATTGTCTTCTTAGTAAGAGTACTTATTGCACTTAAATCATGACTAACAAACAAAACAGTACGACCTCCTCCTCTTGAAATATCCTGCATTTTACCTATTGCTTTCTTTTGAAACTCAGCATCCCCAACGGCCAAAACCTCATCGATTACCAAAATTTCGGGTTCTAAAAAAGCTGCTACAGCAAAAGCAAGACGAACAGTCATTCCGCTACTGTATCTTTTTACTGGAGTATCAATGTAGCGTTCACAACCTGAAAATTCAATAATCTCGTCTAACTTGGAAGTAATCTCATTTTTGGTCATTCCGAGAATTGCTCCATTCAGGAAAATATTCTCTCGTCCAGTTAATTCAGGATTAAATCCTGTGCCTACTTCAAGCAAAGAGGCAATACGTCCACGGGATTTTATACTTCCTGTAGTGGGTGCCGTAACCTTAGATAATATCTTCAATAGAGTCGATTTTCCTGCACCATTTTTACCAATGATCCCTAGAACTTCACCACGTGCAACTTCAAAATTAATGTCTTTCAAAGCCCAAACATATTCACTTGATCCCTTAGTACTACGGTCATTGGTCTCACCAATTTTCAAATATGGGTCTTCCTTCCCTCGAATTTGATGCCACCAACGGTTCAAGTCATGACTCAAAGTCCCCGTACCTACTTGTCCAAGACGGTATTGCTTAGAAATGTTTTCAGCTTTTAATATAATTTCTTTACTCATATTGGGGTTGTGAATTCTCGTTTCTATGATATTGATCTTTGTTCTCCTTTAAACAGTATCTATAAACCTTTTTTCAGTTTTATTAAAAATTAGTAAACCAACAAAAAATACAACTAGTGTAACCAAAAAGGTGTAGCCTAATCCTAAAAATGAAATATGTCCGACATCAAGTAACATATAACGTGTGGTTTCTATCAAGTAAGCTAGCGGATTATACTCAACTAACCAACCATAAGAAGGAAGCTTCTCCTTAATTAAAACCATCGGATACATAACAGCCGAGAGATACATCAGCAACTGCACACCAAAACCTATCAAATAATTAAAATCTCTATATTTTGTAACTAATGAAGAGATTAACATCCCAAATCCAAGTCCTAAAACACCCATCAACAAAATGAGCAAAGGGAAAAATACAATTGAAGGATTCAAACCAATAGTTACACCTTTAAAATAATAAAAAAGATATAAAACAATAAATATCCCACATTGAATCCCAAACTTCAATAAATTAGAGATTACTATTGAAATGGGCACTATAACTCTTGGAAAATATACCTTCCCAAAAATATTTGCATTACTTCTGAACGTATCTGAAGTCCCATTAAGACAGGCTGTAAAATAATTCCAAACTGTTATGCCTGCGAGATTAAATAAGAATGGAGGTATAGTACCTGTATCAATTCCAGCCACATTATTAAAAATAATGGTAAATATAATAGAGGTAAATAGAGGTTGAATCAAATACCATAATGGTCCTAATACAGTTTGTTTATAAACCGTAACAATATCTCTTTTCACAAAAAGAAATAGCAAATCACGGTATTGCCAAACTTCTTTTAGGTTAAGTGAAAAAAAATTATTTTTGGGTGTTATTTCAAACAACCAAGGCTTGTGCGTAGTATTCATTTTTTAGAGTAAAAGCTTAAATTATAGTTTAAATAAAATTGTTTCTTCTTAATAATTTTTACTTTTCTTGATACTTTAAAATAAAAAGCAAAGATACAATTTATATAGTTTAATTAACAGATTGGGAATTTTGCATTATAAGGTTTTCCTAATATTATAATGCCTATTTCGATTAGTCCATTACAAAAATTCGACAACAAATTTATAATCTCAATCTCATTGAAGTATTAAAGAATAATTACAGAAAACAATCTTAATCAAAAAAGGTTTACAAATAAACTTTGTAAACCTTTTAATCTATCTTTAAGTCATTTTTATTTATCCAAAACTTCAAAAGTTGAATTCATACTTATAAACTCTGGGACGATTGTTTTCATTTTTGCAACAATATCATCATTGTTAAAGAAATTTGCAATTCCTATCAATTCATTTATTTCACTATGTAAATTTTCAAATTCATCTTGAATTTCTTCAGCAATCATTATCTTTTCATGATACGTTGGAATCGTTTTTGAAGTATCATTAAGTAACTCTTCATATAATTTTTCTCCTGGACGTAATCCAACTATTTCAATCTTAATATCTTTATCTGGAATGAAACCTGCCAACTTGATCATTTTTTTAGCCAAATCAATAATCTTAACTGGTTTACCCATATCAAAAATATAAATCTCGCCTCCATTACCCATAGCGCCAGCTTCAAGCACTAACTGACATGCCTCTGGTATCGTCATGAAATAGCGTATAATATCTGGATGTGTAATAGTAACAGGGCCCCCATTAGCAATTTGTTTGGTAAACAAAGGCACTACAGATCCATTAGATCCCAAAACATTTCCAAAACGAGTAGTTATGAATTTTGTAGTTTTTTCATTGCTCTTTTTTGAGTTCTTAATTTGCAAGGATTGCACATATTTTTCAGCAATTCTTTTACTGGCCCCCATAACATTACTCGGATTTACAGCTTTGTCAGTAGATACCATCACAAATTTAATTACACTGTGTTCACAGGCTAAATCGGCTAAATTTTTAGTTCCTTCAATATTAGTCAAAATGGCCTGAGATGGATTTTCTTCCATCAAAGGGACATGTTTATAAGCTGCAGCATGAAAAACAACCTGTGGTTTGTATGATTTAAACACTTTAGACATAGCTTCATAATTCCTAACATCGGCAATCACATTATGAATTTTTGACGTATAGTGATTTTTTTGTAATTCAAGACTCAAATGATGTAAAGGTGTCTCAGCCTGATCCAAAATGATCACTTTTTTGGGATTAAAACTCAATACCTGTCTTACAATCTCACTCCCTATAGATCCTGCAGCACCAGATATCATAACTGTTTTATCTTTTAATTGCTTAGAAATCGATTTATTATCTAAAACAATTGGTTTTCTTTCCAATAAATCTTCAATTTGAATGTTCTTTACCTTTTGGGAAATTTCCTTTTGATTTTCCCAATCAGAAATCAAAGGAACAGTAAAAACTTTATAATTAAACTCTAAACATTGATCTACAATGATCAATTGCTCTTCTTTTCCTAAACTTTTATCGGCTATAATAACAGCCTCAGCACCAACAGAACGCATTAAAGATGGCAACTTTTTCTTTTGGACTAGTATTGGTAAATCCAACATTCGCTTAGATGCATTTTGATTGTTCCTATCTACGAATCCTACAATTTTAAAACGAGTTGGTGTTTCAAATTTTAAAGCATTAGCTACTGATATGGCATTCGCATCGGTTCCATAAATGATAGCTCGGATTAATTTAGTTGGGCTTTTTTCCGAAAAATAAAGTTCAAATGTTTGCTTTACTACTACGCGATACAAAAACAACCCACAAAAAGAAAGTACAACATTTATAAAAAGCGCAGTGGTCAAAAAAGCTCTCTCATCATACAATAACTCGTATGAAAAATTAAAAAAGAGAAAAACGACCAAAACTGACATCTGAGAAAACAAAAGCTTAACAGCATCTATATAAGAAGAATGCCGTATAATTCCAGAATAAGTTCTAAACAACCAAAAAAAGAAAACATTAACGCCAAAAAATGAACACACAAATAATACATCATGTGTTGTAATGATGTATTTTAAACCAGTACCTCTAAAAATAAGAAGCGTAAAAAAAAAGGAAACTATTAAAACTGAAAAATCAATCATAACAATAATCCATCTCGGAAGATAGCTTAAATTATGAATGCTTAATTTCAAATTGGCTCTTGAAAAAAATCCAGAAATAAAAGAGTCGTTATTCATGTTTTATAATATCATGTTTTATAATGCTTAACTTTTCTATAAAATTAAGACGAAACAGCAAAAATACAAATTAAATTCAATGTAGAATTTAATTAACAATGCAGAATTTAATTTTACAAAAAAATATTCCAAATAATGTAATAATGTGTAGTAATCGATTCAAAAAATAATTTTTATTTACAATCTATAAAATAATCCTTTTCTTTCAAATTTAGGATTTAATTTTTAATAAAACTTAATGCTTTCTAAATTGGCTTTTAAAAAACAAAAAAACAATAGTCTTGATAATAATTTTTAAATCTCCGAAGAAACTTTGGTGGTAATAATATTCTAAATTCATTTTTACTTTATCAGGAAAAAGCACTTGATCATTATATAATAAAGGCGAAATTTGATTTTCTAGCAGCTTGTCTTCATTGAAATATTTTAAGGAAGCTAAACTGGTTAAACCCGGTTTTAACTCTAAAATTTTTCGATTTTCTCCTTCCAATAAGTCATAATATCCAGAAATATCGGGTCTTGGACCTACAATACTCATCTCCCCTTTTAAAACATTAAACAGCTGAGGCAATTCATCTAATTTAAAGTTCCTAAGTATCCTTCCCATTCTTGATATTTGAAATTCGCCTGAATCATGAATCTTTTGAATAGTTCGAAATTTATGAATTTTGAAACATTTGCCATATAATCCAATACGTTCTTGATTAAAAACTCCGTTGGTACGTGTATCAATAACAGCTATAATCCAAGAAATCAATAATATCCAAGAAAGAGAAAAGAGTGCTAGCACAGAAAATAAAATATCAAAAAATCGCTTTAAAGTTAATCTCAAATTACAGTAATTATATTTATTATCTAAGCTATTTAAATTTGTGATAAAATACCTAATATTCAAATTTAAAAAATAGTATACCAGTTTTTTATACTATAAAAACCGTTTAAGCATTTACTAGACTTACTTTTTGAACAACTTTTTTTCTAATCCACAAATAAGTTAATATTTCAATCACCAAAAAAGAAATAACAATAGGAAGTGACAAATCCCCTTTGCTATCCAAATAAATGATACCTACATTTATTACAATCTGAACACCTGCATAAATAAACGATACCAAAATATGTGAATATCCTAATTCATTTGCTAAATATTGGTACAGATGTGATCGATGAGGTTCAAAAATATTTTCCTTCTTTTTGATACGGGTAAAAATAGTAATTATACCATCAATTCCATAAACCGATAAAAAAAGTAAATAACCAATTTGCCCTGATAGCAAAATAGTTTTGATCATAAAATATCCCAAAAACAGTGCCATACTAATACTCCCAACATCACCTGCAAATGTTTTAGCTTTTTTTCTAACATTAAAAATTCCAAAGACACAACATGACAATCCCATAGTGATTAATAGAGTAAGACAATCTTTGTTTATAGATAAAAAAGAGAAACTAACTACAGTAACAAACGCATACAATACTGTTATTCCATTAATTCCGTCCATAAAATTAAAGACATTTACCCAGCCTATAAGCAAAATGAAAATAATAGGTAAAATCCAAATAGCTTGATTAAACAAATTTAAATCATAAAAAACCAAACAAATCGCTATTGCATGAGAAGCAAATCGAGGCAACTGAGACAAAGGTTTTATATCATCTATAAAACTTACAACTGCCACCAAAACCACAGCTAAAACGACTACCCAAGAAACATATCCTAAAAAAGCAGCAATTAAAATTGCGATAGGAAAAATAATCCCTCCTCCTCGCAGAGTAATAGATGAATGAGAAGAACGACTATTGGGTTTATCTATAATATTGTAATGATCGGCAATTTTGAAATAAATCAATTCAATACCTATAAATAAAAGGAGTAATATAATGTAAATCATATAAAGTACTAACTGTTTTCTAAAATAGATATTCATCTCTTTTTAGAATTTGATTTTTTTAAAACTGAATTTTTAACTAGAGTTTGTTTTTCAAAAGTCCCAAAAGATATTCCCCATACCCAGATTTCTTCAACGGTTCTGCCAAATCTCTTAATTGGTGTTCGTTTATAAAACCTTGCCTCCAAGCAATTTCTTCAATACAACCTACTTTTAACCCTTGACGTTCTTCCAAAACCTGAACAAATTGACCAGCTTGCATTAAACTATTAAAAGTTCCAGTATCCAGCCAAGCCGTACCTCGGCTCAAAATACCAACTTTTAGAGCGCCTTTTTCTAAGTACACTTTATTTACATCGGTAATTTCATATTCGCCTCTTGCACTTGGTTTGATATTCTTTGCAATTTCTACAACCGAATTATCATAAAAATACAATCCAGGAACCGCATAATTGGATTTAGGCTCCAATGGCTTTTCTTCTATAGAAAGTGCTTTTAGGTTTTTATCAAACTCTACTACACCATATCTTTCTGGATCCGAAACATGATAGGCAAAAACAACTCCTCCCACTGGTTCCGTATTTGACTGCAAAAGTTCATGCATATTAGCGCCAAAGAAAATATTGTCTCCCAAAACTAAAGCAACAGAATCCGAACCGATAAATTCTTCTCCGATCACAAAAGCCTGTGCCAAACCATTTGGAATTGCCTGCTCTTCATAACTGAATTGGCATCCAATTGTCGACCCATCCCCTAATAATTTTTTAAAATTAGGCAAATCGTGGGGAGTCGAAATAATTAATATTTCATTGATTCCCGCCATCATCAAAGTCGACAATGGATAATAAATCATTGGTTTGTCATAAACAGGCATCATTTGCTTACTCATAGCAAGCGTTAAAGGATGCAATCGAGTACCGGATCCTCCGGCAAGTATAATTCCTTTCATATGTTTTTTGTAGTGAGTTGTATGAGTTTGAGTTATCAATTGTTTCTAGTATTACTTTTACTTCTTGGATTAGAATTTCGACTAATACCTAATCTCTCTTCAATAATTCAATGCATCTAACCAAACTCTCTTTATAATCTGGAACAACAACATCAAAAGTTTTTTTAATCTTGGTTTTATCCAATAAAGAGTATTGTGGACGTTTTGCTGGTGTAGGATAACCCGAAGATGGAATCCCATTAATTACACAATCAAAGCCACCTATTTCTTGAATCATCAAAGCAAATTCATACCAACTGATTTCTCCTTCGTTAGAGAAATTATAAATTCCAGATTGCCAATGGTCATGTGTAATAATTGTCATTATGGCTTGTGCTAAATCGGCTGCATAGGTTGGACTCCCTATTTGATCGTTGACCACATTCAAAGAGTCCCTTTCTTGCATCAAACGAGACATCGTTTTTACAAAATTTGCCCCAAAACTCGAGTATACCCATGAAGTCCTAACGATAATCGCAGTTGGATTTTCTTCCAAACAGGCTTTTTCACCAGCCAATTTAGTTACCCCATAGACATTAATTGGTTTTGTTGGTACAGATTCATCTAGTGCTGTAGCCACAGTACCATCAAAAACATAATCTGTAGAAATATGTATCAATTTAGAGCCGTTGATTTCACTCCATTTTGCCATTATAGCAACGGCTTGATGATTTAAAACATCAGCTAATTCAAACTCCGATTCAGCTTTATCTACGGCTGTATGCGCTGCACAATTAATTATGAACTGTGGATTGATATTGGATAATTTAGAAGCTATTTTTTCTAAGTCACACAAATCCAATTCAGTTCTATCGGTAAAAATCCATTCAAATTGACTATAGTTTTGGGACAAAACATTCAATTCCGAACCCAATTGCCCATTGGCACCAGTAACTAGTATTTTTTTCATTAAAACTGACTATTACAATTAGCAAAATCAGGTAAAACCAAATCCTTTTCGGATACAATCGCATCCTCCAAATCCATTCCCCAATCGACATTTAAGATTTCATCATCATAGCGGATTCCTCCTTCACTTTGTTTGTTATAAAACTGATCGCATTTGTACATCACAACAGCGGTTTCACTCAAAACAGAAAATCCATGAGCAAAACCTTGGGGTACAAATAATTGCTTTTTATTTTCAGCAGTTAGCTTAATACCAAAATGCTTTCCATAAGTAGGAGAATCTTTTCTCAAATCGACCGCCACATCTATGATTTCCCCCTCTAAAACACGTACTAGTTTAGTTTGTGCAAATGGAGGATTTTGATAATGCAATCCTCTAAGAGTTCCTTTTTTTGAAAAAGATTGATTGTCTTGTACGAAATCAATATCGATTCCTAAATCTTTAAATTTAATTTTACTGTAAGCCTCAAAAAAATAACCTCTTTCATCACCAAAAACAGTTGGCTCGACAACTACTAAATCCTTAATAAATGTTTGTTCTATTGTCATTTTTTATTCTTTTTTTTTAAATGATTCTAATGTTATCAGTAATCCTTTCTTCACGCTTAATGGCAAAGGTTTCCCTATAGTCGTTACTAACTTTTGGTTACTTACCACATAATTCTCCGTTAACTTTTGCAAACGTTCAGAATTTAAGGGCAAATAACAATAATTCCCTAAATTGGCTAATCCTTTAATCAAAGAAACAGGGATTGACCAAATTCTACTTTTTTTCCCTAAACATGTTCCAAAAAGCTCAATTAGTTCATTAGTTGATAATGATTCATCATCAGCTATTTGATAGACACCTCTAGGTATTGAACTGTTTTCTAATAATTCTTTTATAACAAAACAAAGATTTTCTATACTTAGAAATGATCTTTGATTCTTAAAAGATCCTAAGGGCCAAGGCAATCCTTTTGAAACTAATTGATATAATAAATTAAGATTTCCTTTATTTCCCGGACCATGAATCATACATGGTCTAAGTATATAAACTCTTTTATCTTTAGGTAATTCCTTATTCAATATATATAGCTCTGCCTGGTGCTTAGCAATACCATAATGCGTCTTTGGATTTGGAATTACATCTTCAGTTAAAACTCCATCCGCTTTGTCTGCGACAGCTTTAACTGTACTCATAAAAACAAACACAGTAGCATTCGAGTCCAAAAATGCATCAAACAGTTGTTTAGTCAGTTCGAAATTAGCTTCATAATAATCGTTTGGTTTTGAAACTTTTTTTAAATCATGTGCTTTCCCTCCAAGATGAATTAAAAAGTCTGCTTCAATTTCAAATTCCTGATTAGGAATATAACGAACACTCAATGGTTCTATTTCATATGATTCTTTTAAATAATTTTGAAGGTTAGCCCCTACAAACCCAGTAGATCCAGTAATTGCAATTTTAGTCATTAGCTTTTTAATATGGATTCTAAATTATCTAAACATTTTGTCATCGTAAAATTCTCTTCAAAATATTGAAACCCATTTTTTCCAAGAATATATCGGTCCTCATTATCCATTTCGTACAATTTAATTATCCCTTTAGCTAATTCTTTGGAATCTCCAGCATTAACAGAGAATCCACATTTTGCTTCATTAATAATCGCAGCTCCTTCTCCATTTAACATACCTAAAATTGGTTTTTGAGTACATAAATATGCTTGCAATTTTGCTGGAACTGTTACATTAAAAATCAATTCATCTTTTAGCGATACTAATAAAACATCTGCTTGGGTAAAAAAAGTTTTCATAGCATCCAGAGGAAACCTTCCTAAAAAATGCACTGTTTTATTTAAATTATTTTCATTAACAAAATCCTCTAATTGTATCTTACTTCTTCCATCTCCAACAAAAACAAAATGAATATCTAATTTTTCTTTAAGAATTAAGGCTGCTTTAATTATTGAATTAACATCTTGTGCTACACCAATATTTCCAGCAAAAAGAATTTTAAACCCCTTCGGCAATTCAGGAATTGGATAATTAGAATTACCCTTTAAAATAGAATCCTCAGCCCAATTAGGGAAATAAAGTAATTTTTCATTATAATCCCCTTTTACTAAAATTGACTCTTTGAATCCTTCCGAACTGATTAAAATTTTATCAGATTTATCATAAATATACTTTACCATTTTCGTAAAAAATGACAGGACTGTTTTATTTGTGATTCCACCTGCTGAAGTAAGGCTTTCAGGCCATAAATCCAATACCCAAAAATAAAGAGGAATCTTTTGAATTTTTTTGACTACAATTGCAGGAAAACCTTGAGTTATGGGAGATGGTTCGTGTACTAAAACTGCATCAAATTTAGATTGGAAAGCTAAAGATAAAGCTCGAAAAGAAGCAAAAAAAGCCCAACTAAAGTAATTTAAAAAAAGTCTAATTCCACCCCCTTTTCCTCTCGGAATTAAAAGTGTCCTAATAACCTTTACTCCATTTATAACTTCTTTACGTTTTTTAAAAAAACCATAGCTATTATAAATTTTACCTTCGGGATAATTTGGCAATCCAGTCAAAACGGTAACATCATGTCCTCTTTTAACAAGTTCAAAAGCAATATCATTGCTTTTGAAATTTTCTGGAAAAAAATATTGTGTAACTAATAATATTTTCATCCTATAATTCTCTCCAGACTACGCGCTTCACATAATCGGTATAACTCAAAATAATACGAACCATTTTCTCTGAAACATTTGGCATTGAGTAATCAGCAACTGGTCTAAAGTTTCTTTCTTCTCCAACTTTTTGATATTGAAGTTGTACTAATCCTTGCATAATTCTTTCTGGGCTTAAACCTACCATCATAACAGAAGTTTCTTCCATTGCTTCTGGTCTTTCATGAGCATCCCTGATATTAAGGGCTCTAAAATTCAATACTGATGATTCTTCCGAGATTGTTCCTGAATCTGATAAAACAGCAAAAGATTTCATTTGCAAAGCGTTGTAATCATTAAATCCTAATGGTTTTAAAAATTGCACATTTTTATGCATTTGAATATTCTTTTTCTCAATCATATTTCGAGTTCGAGGATGCGTACTTACAATAATTGGATAATTGTATTTTTCAGCAATAAGATTCAAACTGTCCATTAAACCTTGAAAATTTACTTCACTGTTAATATTTTCCTCTCTATGCGATGACACAACAAAAAACTTACCTTCTTCCAATTCTAATCTTTCTAATACATCAGAAGATTCAATAGATGGCAGATAATGATTTAAAACTTCAAACATTGGTGAACCTGTTTTTATGATTCTATCAGCAGGTAAACCTTCTCTTAGTAAATACTCTCTGGCTATATCACTGTAAGTTAAGTTAATATCAGAAGTATGGTCTACAATTTTCCTGTTAGTTTCTTCTGGTACACGCTGATCGAAGCAACGATTTCCAGCTTCCATATGAAAAATTGGAATGTGTCTTTTCTTTGCTGGTATTGCACACAAGCAACTATTAGTATCTCCTAAAACTAAAAAAGCATCTGGTTTTTCAGATTCTAGTAAAGGATCTATTTTTATTAAAATTTGCCCAACTGTTTCTGTGGCCGTTGCTCCAGCTGCATTTAAAAAAAAATCTGGTTTACGAATTCCCAAATCATCAAAGAATATTTGATTTAATTCATAATCATAATTTTGCCCAGTGTGTACAATAATATGCTCAATTGCATCGGAATTATCTAAAGCTGCCATAACTCTGGAAAGACGTATAATTTCAGGTCTTGTCCCAACAACAGTCATTACTTTTAATTGTGATTTCATTATATAGAAGAAATAATTATTTTTTAAACATTTTCAAAATAAGTATCTGGGTCATTCGGATCATAGAATTCATTTATCCAAAAATTAGTATATAAAACTTCATTCCCAATATTTTTTATATTATGTGTGTACCAAATTGGCATATCCACATACGCTGGTTCATCTCCATCCAAATAAAAATCTAAAACCTCATCGGTACCGATTTGGCGTAACTGAATTAAGGCTTTTCCTTTAATTACTGCAAAACGCTCTATTTTTCTTGTATGATAATGATTCCCACGAGTTATTCCAGGTACTGTTGTTGAAAATGAAACTTGCCCCCCAACTCCCAAACGTATAATCTCAACAAATGAGCCTCGCAGATCCGTATGCTCAACAAATTTTACAGGAAAATGATTTTTTATATCCATGTAGCAACGAAAAGTATTGAACAAATTGAGCTCAAATGTGTTATTGATACTTGGAATAATACCTTTCTCTTGATATTCTGATTTATATTTTTCTAATAAACTCAAAATCTGAGAAACCTTAGATTCTGAAGTATGTTTAACCAATACTTCCGGATTTCCTTTTCTTGCTCTTATTTCAGAAAGCATTCTATCAACCAATTCTCCAACATAAATCAATTTTAAATCCCCATCTACATCAATCGTTGGTATTTCATTATGCGATAATTTATGACAAAAAGTAGCAATTACAGAATTATAATTTGGATATCCGAAAGGCCCAAAAACATTTGGAATAATCATTCCTGTAAATTCACCTTCTGAACTGTTAGCCCAATCAATCATTAATTCTCTTCCTTCTTTCTTCGACTTACCATAAAGATTATCCCTTTCTTCTTGAGTTGATGAAGAAAAAAGAACATGAGCCTTACTTCCTGTTGCTTTAAGAGAATTTACTAATTTTTGTACCAACCCAAGATTTGTATCATAGATAACTTGTGGATCATTATGACGATTCATAGCAGCTAAATGCACTATTACGTCACATTCAGCTACAAAATCATTTAATTTACTTTCTTCTTCAAAATATTCTTTTCGAAAATCAATTCTCTCAAATTCTTCGGTAAATAAACCGATTGTATTATATAAGTGTTTTCCAACAAAACCTGCTTGACCAGTAATACCTACTTTTAACATTAACTTATTTAAATTTTAAAATATTCAATATCGTATCTATACTCGTCTTTAGTCTCTCCTAATAAATAATCAGCCATAACCAATAACTTAGAATTAAGTTCTAAGGATTGAATACTACTGATATATCCGCTAGGAACATGTATTACATTTAATTTTTCGGAATCAACTATATAGGTAAAATTTTCCAAATCTACAGATGGCTTTTCCCAATTATCAATTTTAATTAATTGAATTTTAAAACTTCCGCTAACAGCAGAAAACCATCTTTGTTCTATTTGATGTCCTTGCCATCCTCTTACAAATTGAACATCTTTATTTTCGATTACGTATATTCTTTTAATTAAAGAAGCATCAAAATCATTATTATATAATAAATTGCCACGTTGGTCAGAATGACAATTGCCGATAATTAGTTTTGGTATCATTTATTTATTTTTTAACCTGGCATTTGTGCAACATCTTCTCCAAAAACCTCTTTTCGAATGAGTGGCAATGTCGATAAAAGTTTTTTCATTCCTTCAACTCCTTGCTGCTCCGTATTATGAGAGTGATAATCTTCTATTAATGAGACATCTTCTTCCCCTTCAGAAAAATACTGTGCATAATTCAAATCACGATTATCCGCAGGAATACGGTAAAACTCTCCCATATCTTCAGCTTTAACCATTTCTTCACGAGTACATAAAGTCTCATATAATTTTTCACCGTGGCGAGTTCCAATGATTTTTATCTCATTATTTGAATTACAAAGTTCTTTCAATGCTTGAGCTAAATCTCCAATAGTTCCAGCTGGAGCTTTATTAACAAATAAATCCCCTGGATTACCATTCTCGAAAGCAAATAAAACCAATTCCACAGCTTCATCCAATGACATTAAAAAACGGGTCATATTAGGATCTGTAATAGTAATAGGGTTATTCTCTTTTATTTGCTTTAAAAATAAAGGAATCACTGAGCCCCTAGAAGCCATTACGTTTCCATACCTTGTTAAACAAACAGTAGTATCAGTTAAATTTCTAGAAGCTGCCACTGCTACTTTTTCCATCAAAGCTTTTGATATTCCCATAGCATTAATAGGATAAGCGGCCTTATCTGTACTTAAACAAATTACTTTTTTTACTTTATTGATTCCGGCTGCATCAATTACATTTTGTGTTCCAAAAACGTTCGTTTTGGTAGCTTCTAAAGGAAAAAATTCACATGAAGGAACTTGTTTTAATGCTGCTGCATGAAACACATAATCCACACCTCGCATGGCACGTTCTACACTATTGAAGTCTCTTACGTCACCAATATAAAACTTAAGTTTATCGTTTTTTAATTGATTACGCATATCATCTTGTTTTTTCTCATCACGAGAAAAAATACGTATTTCACTAAAATGATCAGTATGAAGAAAACGATTTAAGACGGCATGACCAAATGAACCAGTTCCTCCTGTTATTAAAAGTACTTTATTTTTTATTATCATTGTTGATTTATTTTAAAAATCTTATTTTTTTCTATTTGTGATGGATAATTTATTAAAACCGCTTTATAAGGACCTTTGAACACAAATAAGCTCCCTGCCGCTACACCTATTACACCATGATTATCAATAACTTTTTCGATATCTTCCAAAGAGCCAGCTCCTCCCAACACTGTCATCGGTAAAGTTGTTTTCTCTCTAACTTTGGCAATTAAATCTAAATCATAACCTTTCATTTGCCCATCTTTATCAATAGAATTAATTACAATTTCGCCAGCTCCTAATTTTTGCGCTTCATCTACAAATTTAAAAGGGTTAATTCCTGTAGCTTTTTTTCCATTATGAGTATATACCTCATATCCTCCAAATAATTTCTTTTTAACATCCAAAACTACAATAACACTTTGAGCTCCTACTCGCTCAGAAATTTCAGTAATCAGTTTTGGATTTTGCAAAACTGCCGAACTCAAAGCTATTTTTTCAATACCAAGACTAAATATCCTTTGAGCCTGTTCTATTGTTTTAACTCCCCCTCCATAACATAAAGGCATCATAGACTGACTGGCCAATCTTTCAATCAGACTATAATTAGGTTCTTTTCCTAATACTGTTGCATCAATATCAAATATCGCTAATTCATCAACTTCTTTTTCATTAAAAATTTTAACAGCATTAATAGGATCTCCTACATATTTAGGATTTTTAAAGTTTACCGTTTTTACCAATCCATTTTCATGAACTAATAAACTTGGAATTATTCTTGGTCTAAGCATGTTTATAGTTTTGCAAAATTATGTAATAAGGTTTCTCCATAATGATGACTCTTCTCAGGATGGAATTGAATCCCATAAATATTTTCATGATTTGCAGCACAGGCAAATTCACCACCGTAATCTGATGTAGCCAAAATATCAGAAGCATTATTACACTCGAAATAATAGGAATGTAAAAAATAAAAAAGGGCATCTTTTTCCAACCCTTTAAACAATGGGGAAGAAATTACTGGATTTACATCATTCCAACCCATATGTGGAAGTCTTGTAACTTGTTTAATTTTTGTCTCATCAAATTTTTTTATCGAGGCATCAATCCAACCTAGCCCCGCTAATTTACCTTCATCACTTAAATTACCCATCATCTGCATTCCAACACAAATACCAATAACTGGTATCTTTTTAATCATTACTAATTCATCAAGTTTTTCACGCATTCCAGATTTTATTAACTCAGACATTGCATGATCAAAATGACCAACTCCTGGCAAAATTATTTTCTTTGCATCTTCTAAATCTGCAACAGTTCTAGCAATCTTGGTTGGAACATTCACTCTTTTGTAAACATTTACAAAAGCATTAATATTACCTACGCCATAATCAATAATTGTTATCATCTAAATAATCGTTTTTCAAGTCCTAATTTCTGCATCATCTTTGCACCAAAACCTATTATTTTTATTTTATTTTTATAATCATGAAAAGTTTTATTTTCACCTTCAAAAATTTCTTGTAGTTGTTGAACAGTCAAATCTAATTTATCCGCAACATAATCAAATTCTTTTAGTAAAAACTCTTCGCTTAACTCAGGTCTTGAAATTCGATCTAATGCTTCTTCTCTTGTCATTTGTCCAGTAAGAATCAAACTTGAAAAATGGGCTCGTCTTTTTTGAAAACCAAATTTTCTTGGTAACCAATAATCTTCATAAAAACGAGTAAATCTAGATTCATGATGTTTATGCTGAAATGGTTCCCAACCAAACTTATCGATTAATAACTTTTCTGCATCAGCTTTAATATAAGGAAGTAAATTCAAGGGCTTAAAAACCTGCATTCCCAAAACATAACGATAATAGATTTTATAACTCAAAATATCCACTAACGGAAAAGTCTTAAGCGGACGTTTACCAAATTTAGAATGAATATCTTTTACAAGCATGGTATCGATACCTGGAAAGCCTCCCCATTCTTCGGGTTCTCTGCAACATTCTGTCGAGAAATTTCCACCTGTCAAAACATACTTAATTTTATTTTTCTTAGCAAATTTATATAAACCCGAAAAGAAAGCATAGTCTTGAGGCAAGTCCTGATCTGCAATTTGTGACTTAAGAAATGCAACTTGAAGATCTTTCATTTCTTCCCAATTAATTACATCAGTATATAAATCTAATCTAAGACCATTGCATAGCTTTTCAATATTACCAACAGCTTTATCTGTATTCCAACCTGCATCGACATGAAATAATAATGGTCTCAAACCCATAACTTCTTTTGCGATATATGCTACGTATGAGCTATCCAGACCACCACTTAAACCAATAATACAATCGAAATCTTTTCCTTTGCCTTCGTTTTTAATTTTCGCAGCCACATGCATTAATTCTTCGTGACCTTTTTTATCAGTATGCCAATTTGGCTTAATGGTTTCAATATAATTGGTATAATAATCGCTCTCACCCACCTCATTAAAAACTATTTTTGGATCTGTAGTATCCATAATAGTCTTTGTACAAATTTGATATTTTTGTTTATCCATTTCTTTTTTATTTAAAACTCCTAAATTTCAGTTGAAAAACTGACCTAGTAAATATTACTCTTGACCATAATTTTAATAAAAATGGCCTTTTTACAATACTGGCATTGTTAGTGTGAACTCTTCTACTCAAAGTAAATTCATCACAATGTGTATTTGATCTTACCAAGTTTGCTGCAGTTGCTATCCATAAATCGTGAGATTCAACATAAATTGGAATCGGAAGAATTAATTCTTTTAGTTCTTTTTTAAAAGCCATTGCACAACCATAATAATTTTCTTTCCCTATAAATATATCTATAATATTTCTTAAATTTTTAGTCGAATTTTTTGACTTAACTCCATCAATTACATGATCTATAATTTCTCCTTGAGAATTAATAAAATTTGTATTGGAAGAGACTAATAATGAATTACTTTTTATTAATTCGTTAATTAATATACTAGCTCTATCTTTTAGCCATATATCATCCTGATCAGACATAAAAATGATATCATTTTTAGTTAAACTAATCGCTCTACCAAAAGTAAAAACATGTCCTTTATTAGTATCATTTTTAAAAATCTTAATTCTAGAATCATTAATTGACTCTATTTTTTTTATAGTATCATCCTTTGAACAATCATCCACAATTATTATTTCATCACTTTCATTTAATTGATTTAAAATTGACTCTAATTGTTGTTCAATAAATTCTGCTCCATTATACGAAGCCATACAGACACTTATTCTCATTATATCTTATCTTTTTTTCCTTTCTTATTCAATAAACCATCCCAAATTGCTTGAAAATAATTAACGACATATTCCCTTTTACCTTTTACCAATAAGATTACCAATAAATTATGCACTAATGCTGATACAATTTCCTTCAACCCCATAAGAAAAGGTACATCTACATTTCTCATAAACAAAAATGAATTTCTTACCTTATAATAGGATCTTAAAGGACTATGTATAAACAATCTAATAAAATGTAAATTTATAGATCTATCCCCAATAGTATGAGTCATCTTTGCTTTCGGATTAACTAAAATCGGAACGCCTTTGGAATGACATCGTAAACTCCATTCTGTATCTACAAAATCAATAAAATAATCCTCATTCATAAATCCAACAATATCAAACACTTCTTTACTAGCTAAACTACCTGAAGAAATAATAACATCAGCAGTGTAAATTTCATCATTATCTGGAAATTCAATTTCTTTAAGTAATCCAAAACTATTTAATTTATAACTTGGAAATCGAAAGCCGTGTTCTTTATCATAAAATACAGGTGAAACAACCATTGGTTGATTTCTTATTAAGGGACTTGTCAAATTAGAGATAAAATAATTATCAATTTCTGAATCTTGATCAAAAAAAACTAAGATTTCAGCATCCCTATCTATTGCGTATCGAATCCCAATATTTTGAGCTTTTGCTATACCGTAATTTTCATTAAGATTTATTAAATCAACTCCTAAATCTTCTGATAAATCTTTTATATAACAATCTATAGTATTATCCACTAAGACCACATTTGTTTTACTAAACAATAAAGCCTGACAGATTCTAAATAAATTATCAACATCCGGATTATAGCAAACAATAACGCAATAAATATTCATTTATAATTTAAATTGACTAGACATATACAATCTGTTCTGAACTAACATTTGACGTATTTAGTATTTTATACCAATACCATAGAATTAATAATAAACCATAAGAATTAAACATAGTGGGATTTGTAAATGAATTAACAACATAAATCAAACACAATATAACATATAAGGAATTAGAACCTAAATAAGAGGCAATTCTTTTTGTAGGCAAAATAATAACCAAATATAATATTGGAGTAATTATAAAACCAAAATATCTCAACATATCTAATGGTGTTATTTCAGTATGTGCTTTCATACTTTGAGATCCTTTTGAATAATAATATGAAGCTAATCCTTCACCTAAAAAAAAATTAAAAAAGTTTATATGATCAATAAAAGATTCATAATGTCCTATTTTTATACTATTTGATTCTTCTCTTGAATCAAAAATAGTTGTAGTTGTTAATAGATAAGAAATTGAAATTATTATTAATGGAATAGATAGTGACAAAAACAGTATTTTGCTTCTAAGATTTGATTTAAAGAAAATTATAAATATTGTTGCAATTATACAGCTTAAAATCAAACCTCTGGAAGCACTAATAAAAATAGTTATAAATATAACAATCAAAGATAAAAGACTACTGATTTTTTTTTTATCTATATAAGAAATAACAAATAAACAAAAGGGCAAATATAAAAAAGGAGCAGTTCCAATATGAAAACTTAACGTTCCCTCTTCTGCAAATTCTCTTAGTCCATTAGACCCTGAACTATAATCATTAAAAAAAACATAATAAGGACCTGATAGAGGTAGATCCATAAATACAACTAAAATCAAGAATGAAATTCCTGTGTAAATAGCCATAATTAAACCCGAAATTTTAACTATCCCATCAATATCAATTTTATATTTAAATATTGGATAAATTAAAAATAATACTAAAATAGAGAGAAAAAATTGTAATGCTAATCCCTTATCTACAATATTAAAAAAAGAGAAGATAAACCCATACAAAAAAATGCAGAAAACAATAAACGGAGAAAATGTATTTAATTTATATATTTTATAATTAATTATAGTAAAAGCCATAATAATTACAAACATCAATTTATTAAACACTGTTGCTGGAAACAACAATGATAAAATAAAAAAAATCATAAAAATAAGATTAACTCTTTTATTTAAATTAAAATTCATGAACAAACGATTTAATTTGATAAAAAATTATAAAAATATAGTTATAAATTAGAATAGTAATTCATTAATTTCATTCCAAATTGTTTTTCTAAAAAGACATTATTTGCAAAGTCATATGCGTTTGTTCTAATAATATCTAAATCTCTAACATCTCCACTTATAATTCTTTTCATATAAGTAGCTAAGTGATTTCTATCTTCATATAACAAACCATTTACTCCATCACTAATAATTTCAGCTGTTCCAGCATTGTTAAAACCTAAAACAATACAAAAATTAAGCATAGCTTCTATAGTAACTCTCCCTAAAGCTTCATTTTCTGAACACATTAATAAAGCTAAAGCATTTCTCATTAATTTATCAGTATCCTTTCTAAAACCTAAAAATTGAACATTATTTTGTAAGTTTCTTTGGATTACCATTTCTTTTAAAAAGTTTTCATACTCGGATGATCCACTACCCGCGATTAATAAATTAATATTTTTATCAAAATGGTAAACTAAAGTAAAAGCTAAAATAGCTTCTTCAATTCCTTTATTTTTTACAAGTGATCCACAGAATAAAAAATAATTTACCTTATTTTTCTCTAATACATTATTCTTTTCTTTACGCACTGCATTATATAATATAAATGCCTTATTCTCAATATCAAAATGTTTTGCAATTCCTTTAGAAATGCATATAATATTTTTGGCTTTCTGAATTCTTTCCTTATGCTTTTTTAATCCTCCAAGAATCCCTAAATCATGATCCAAATCAATATATTCTCGCAAATGCCAAACATGTTTAATTCCTTCAAGTTTTGCTAAATCCTCTCCAATAGCAACTATACTTGAATTCGAATGAACAATAGTAATGTTGTTTAATTTAACAATCCTTCTGAGCTTTCTTAAAGCTAAAGCATTAAGCGTTATTTTATTTACAAACCTTAAAAAATTTAAAAACCTAGCTTTAAGACTTTTATTTGGATCACTTGCTTCAGTCTTATATTTTACGATTTTATACTCTAAGCCCAAATCATCAAACTGATTACAAATAAGACCTCTGTCAGGAAAAACAGTTATAATTATTACATCCTCACCTGCATCCTTAATAGAAGAAATCATATTAATCAATGATTGATTTGCTCCAAATAGAGAAGTATCATGCCCCACAAATAATATATTCTTCTTCATCTAAAAAAGATATTATATCTATAAATACTAATCACAAGTTATTTTAAAATTATAATTAAGCTCTATTCTAAAGCCAAAACTTCTCTTTTATCAATTAAATTTTTCTAAATTTTTCAATTTAGTATAGTGCTCAATATCTCTATATTTATATACCTTGCAAGGATGCCCCCCCGCAATCGCCATAGGGGGAACATTAGTTGTCACTACACTACCTATTTGGACAATTGCTCCTTCTCCAATAGTTACACCACCTAAGATTGTAACATTATTTCCTAACCATACATTATCTTGAATTGTAACATCTTTATAATAGTAAGTATTATCATAAGGTATCGCTGTACCATTATTATAATTATGATAATGTGTTATAATAACACAACCACTTCCACTATGAAAATTATCTCCAATCTCAACTTTTCCTTCTCCTAAAATTTGCATTCCATTAAAATTCACATTATTCCCTAAATAGGTGTTAGCAGAAACAGATGAAGGATTATTGACAGAAATTTTTCCTTTAATCATACCTGCTTGAGAAATTATTTTCTTGACGTATATTTTTTTTAATATATTGTTTTTATAAATTTGACCGATCTTGTTTAAAATTTTAATAACCATATTTTCATTTTTTAATTATTAATTTCAAATATGTAACTTCCAACTTTTTTTTCTTGCCAAAAATCAAGTTTATTATCATTATTAATATCCATAATTGATTTTTGAATTAAAGTTGTGGAATTACCCCATTCTTTTGTCGAAAAATTTGCGACATAATATTTAATTTTCTTCGTTGATACCTTATTATAAATTTGTTGTTTCAAAAATAAAATAATTTCATTGCTATCTTTTTCCTCAATTAATCCATTACGAATATAATCATAGCTATCACTAGTATTACCATTTTGAAAATTAAAATAATAACTTGTTTTACCACATAATGCAACCTCAAGATGAAGGGCAGAATCACCAACAGCAAAACTTTTACAATATGATATAAAATCTATTGGAGTTTCTGTAATAGGATCAGAATAACCAATTGAATTTGTTTTGCAATATTCTTTCCAAAATGAAATATTTGGTAGACCTGGATGGGGCCTAAAACAAAAATTTACTTTATTTAAAACTAATAATTCTAAAAATTTTATAACCTCCTCATGATTATCTATTAAATTAATAGCTACACCTAATTCATAATTATTTAAATTTTTAATCTCGGCTATTTTATCGAAACGGGGTGATCCACTGAGAAAAACTTTGGATTTTAATATTTCGTTATTAGACAAATATTTATCTAAAGTTTCCTCCCCATCAAGGAATGCATAATCAAATTCTAGACTTGGAAAATGACTCGTCACAGAAGCATGTTGCGTGTAGATTGTACTTATCTTTAACTTTTGAGCCGCTCGAAAATAACTTCTTGTCAAAAAAGTATGATCATTAGCTACAATAATTGATTTTGGATTTATTTCTTTTAAATACTTATGAGCAAGATTATAAACTCCTGGTGTATTTAAGTAGTCGTCAAAATGATAAAGTATTGAGCTATACTTAAAACCTATTACTCTTACCAAATTAATAATAAGTTTTGGTAGGTTTAATAATGATGCAATACAATTTCCACGTGTATCAATTACCACGTTATTTTTACATTTTATAGGAAAAATTGAAAGTACAAGTACATTTGGCAAGGCATCAATTAAACTTTTTACTGCTCTATATTGATTAATTGAACCTACAATAACTACTGTATCAATACCTATTGGAAAATTCCTTTTATTATCAGTTGAAAATAATTGAACTAAACTTTTAACAAATAATTTTATTATAGGCAAAAAAACTACTAGAAATGAAGTCTTTTTAATCATCAATCCCAATTCTCCGGGATACGTTTCTTCAATAGAGCATTGATAATTTAAATCATCAACTTCAGAAAATTTCACAAACACTTTATTTTAGTTTTAAGCAATTAATTTACTTCTTATCATTTTAATATAATATACAACTAAGCTAGATAAAAATAATAAAGTAAACATACATTTTTGCAAAATTGAAAATTCGACAATTATCAGAACACAAGCGAAACATAGTATAGTTAAAATAGCCCATCTCATGGGCTTTAAATTAATGACTTTTGTATCTGTGTAGTCCTTAAGAAAAAAAGTACCATATCCCATAATTAGATAACTAAAATACAATACGAAAGCTGGAGCATTTATTCCGTATATAGGTATTAAAATAACATTCATTAATATACATATCAATCCAGCAATTAAAGTAACTTTCCATAAATTTCTAGTACGTTCTCTGTAAAACAGAATTGCCGAAACACCAAAATACATTGGTCTGTAATTATGAGCCATTATAAAAACAATTGCCAAAAAATAAGTTGTTTTAAGCTCTGTATTTTTAATCATTAATTGAAAAATTTCTTTTAACCAAAAACAACCAATTGACGACAGAATTATTAAAAAAAATTGTAACGACCATATCAACTTACATAAATCATTAAACTTTTTTAATTTAATTTGTTCAGAAATAATAGGTGCAGCTGCAGTATTTAATGCCCCTACTACTAGAGCCATTAATCCCCCAAAAGAAGCTGCAAAACCATAGTAACCAATCTGTGCTGTGGTTATTAAAAAAAACTTTAATAATAAGCTATCTGCTGAACCTAGTAAAAAAACGCTATAATAATGCGGTATCATTGGCATTGAAACACTTAACCCTCTCCAAATAACCTTTTTTTTAAATTTATAAATAGGCTTAATTTTTAATACGAAATGTAAAGGATACCAATATGAAAAATGCAATAATAGCATAGACAAACAATTAGCTACAAACCATCCCATATAATGCATATCAAGAATTACAATCGTATAATAATTTAATGCGATTGTAATAAATGAAATAATGATGGTACGACAAACCACTTGTTTTGGTTTTTGATTAAGTTGAAAATACATCTGACCAATAACTTCTGCTGGTCCAAAACAAACAATAGGTATTATATTTAAAAGAATAATCCAAAATACATTTTTTTCAGCTTCTGGAGGTACAATAAGATAAATCATCAAAGCCAAAAGTATGGAATAAAATATCATCCAAATATTTAGAAACCCATAAAATTGGCACCATCTCTTTTTATAGTGATGGGAATGATGGTAAAAAGCATTAGAAATTGGTAATTGTAAGCCTAACATAGCTAATACACTAATCAATCCCAAACTAGAATTCACAAGCGATTGTACACCATAATCCTCAACAGTGAGTACTTTGGTAAAAATTGGCAACATTAGCAAGCCTATAATTTTAGGAACAAAAGGACCTAAACCATAAATTAAGCTATGTGAAATTACTTTTTTATACATTAACTTAAAAATGCATTATTAAAGGCAACACCTCTTTCTATGTCAACTTTAACAGTTTTTCCAAGTATTTCACTATAATGTTTTGGGTGCATCCCAAATCCAGGTCTAATAGAACGAACGTTTGTTTCAGTAATAATATCACCAGCTTTGATATCCTCAACTACATATAAGGATCTCGAAAAATCTTTTCCTTTTGCTTGTTTTTCAGTAAGTGTATAATCAACTTTACCGATAGCACTTTCAGCTTCACGAACCGCTTTAACCATGGCTGCAAATTCAATTTCATTCATAGAAAAAGAAGCGTCTGGGCCTCCAATAGCGCGATCGAGAATAAAATGCTTTTCAATAATTTTAGCTCCAAAACAAGTTGCAACAATAGGAACGGTTGCTCCCATTGTATGATCAGAAAGACCACTAATTACACCATACCGTTGAGCCAAATCTTTTACCATGCACATATTTGCTTCATTAATTGGTGCTGGATAACTAGAAGTACATTTTAACAATGCAATATTTTCATTGCCCATACTTTTACAAGCATTTATAGCTAATTCAATATCCTTTTCTTCGGCAATACCTGTAGATATAATTATTGGCTTACCTTTCGACGCTACATATTCGATTAAAGGAATATCGGTAATTTCGAAAGATGCAATTTTATATGCAGGAACATCCAATGTTTCTAAAAAATCAACAGCCGTTTTATCGAAAGGTGAAGAAAAACATATTAATCCTTCTTCTTTAGCTACCTTAAAAATTTCTTCATGCCATTCCCAAGGTGTGTAGGCTTCTTGATATAATTTATATAAATTTTTCCCTTCCCAGATAGTTCCTTTAATCAAAAAATCATCCTTATCACAATCAATTGTGATAGTATTAGCTGTATATGTCTGCAATTTAATACAATCAGCTCCAGCTCGTTTCGCAGCTCGTATAGTCTCAATCGCTGTATTTATATTACCATTATGATTTGCTGATAGTTCGGCTATTATAAAAACCTTACTGTGGCTACTTATTTCAAAAGTATCAATTATCATTTTTCTATTTTTTTATATAATGAAAGCTTCTAAAGTTTTCATAATTTATAATATTTTGAAATTCAAAGCCTGCTTTTTCAAAAGAAAATTTAGAATTTAAATTTTTTTCTTTTATATACGCATTGATTAAATAATTTGGATTGCAATCTAAAAAATACCTGGACGCCATTTCAAGCATTTCTTTTGCATAGCCTTTTCCCCTATGTTCTGAACTAACGGAAATTCCAATTAGAGCTTCTCTTTCATTTTCTTTATGAATCCTTATTTGTCCAATATTCAAATTTTTTTCATTTATAAACAATAAGAATAAATAAGAATTATCTTTTATTTTAGATAGAAACCATTTCTCATGATTTTCAAAATCAATTTTATCTGAATTAAAAGACTGTAATCTAACATCTGGATCATTAGCCCAATCAAAATATAATTTGGTATCTGTTAAATTAGCCTTCCTAAAAGTTAGCATTCGTATTAATTTTTGAATGAATTATCACATCTGTATAATTACCATTAAAAAGACAATGCTCATTTAATCTAGCTTCTTCTAAAAAACCAGCTTCTAAGAGTGCAGGATATAAATGTGGTCTAAGATCAAAAGCATAAGTGAAAATTTTATGAAATCTCAAATCTTCAAACGCAACTTTTTCGATAAGAGATAAATATTTGACCCAATTAAAATGAAAATTATCCTTTTCTTTTTCGGTATTCATAAGAAATGAAATTTCAGCATTTTTATCAATCCAATTAATATGTACTAATCCCCCATAACCAATAAATTCATCATTTTTTAACAACGAAAATAAAATTTGATTGGGTGTATCTTGATCAAAGAGATGCTTGATCACATTATTAAAATATTTATCTTGATCATCTACTGTTAAAAGCTTAGCTTGCCTCAGATGATACATTTGTTCATTTCGCCATTTTAATATATCAAATCGGTCCTCAAAACGAAGAGGAACTATTTCAAAATCATTTGACTTTACAACCTGATTATCAAGACATTTATACGATAGCATTAGAAAACATTTTATATTTTAATTCTGCCAAAATCCAATCATTTTCAGTATCAATATCATGAGCATGTAGTTCATCTATTTCAATAGCAAAACTATTTTTTGTTCGTAAACTTCTATTTATGTACAAGTTATTTACATTAAAAGTATAGAACATACCAGCGTCATGAAATACTTTTTCTAAATCTTGGGTTCTTACGTTAGAATTAAAATGATCAAATAAATCTATTTTATTATTTCCTGACAACTTTAATGCTCTTTGAATTGGATGTGAATAAGCTAAAACTGGAAATACGCAATCACAATCTTCTTTAATTAAGATATCAAAAGAATCTTTTAATATTTTAGAATTTACAAAAGGGGCACATGCATAAATACAAGTAGCATATCGAAATTTAACATTTTGGTTTTCGTACCATTCTAATACTTCAAATAAAACATCAACGGTAGTAGCAAAATCATTACTATTTTGAGTACTTCTAATAAAAGGAACTCTTGCGCCATATTTCACAGAAATAGCCGCAATTTTCTCACAATCAGTCGAAACTATTACTTCATCATATAAACCACTTTTGAAAGCCTCTTCTATTGCATAAGAAATAATAGGTCTGCCAAAAAAATCTTTGATATTTTTATGGGGTATACGTTTACTACCACCACGTGCAGGAATAATTGCTATAGTTTTCAAATTCAAACAAATTATATTCTAACTGGGATATTAATATTTTTTAATTCATTTTTTATATCCAAAGGAGTAAATTGAGTAAAATGAAAGATACTAGCTGAACCAACTGCCTGGATATCTGTTTGAGAAAACAATTCATTGTAATGTTCCATTGTCCCACCACCTCCAACAGCAATTATAGGTATATTTGTTAATCTCGAAACTGATTTTATTAATTCAATATCAAAGCCATTCATCATTCCATCATTATCTACACTCATAATAACAAACTCTCCAACTTTACAGGAAATCATTTGATTCATAAAATCTTCTAATGATATATCAATATTAAGTTTATTAAAAATCTTATATCCTTCATTTGTTGCATAAGCATCAATTGCTATCGAAATACATTGACTTCCAAAAAAAGCTACAGCTTCATCAATAAAATTAGTATCTAATAAAGCTTTTGTTTTAATAATTACTTTATCCGCACCAATTTTAAGCAAACTATTTATATCATCAATTGTTTCAATACCTCCACCAATTGCCACCGGCATATAACATTCTTTTATAACATCCGCAACTAGTTTTAAGTTGATTTTCCTTTTTTGGGAGCTTGCAAAAATATCAATAAAAACAAGTTCATCAACTCCCCTGCTATTATAAACTCTAGCTGCTTGGACAGGATTTCCAACCATTCTTGGATTTGCAAACTTTTTAGTTTTAACTAATCCAAAACCATTAAAAGTTAGGATAGGAATAATTCTTATTTTAAGCATTTGTTTCGAAAAAAGTTTTTAAAATAGACAATCCAGCATTCTGACTTTTTTCAGGATGGAATTGAGTAGCAAATATATTTTCTTTTTGAATACTGGCAACTACATCAAAACCATAATTAACTGTTGCAGCAATATTTTCTTTATCATCTGGTACTACATGATAACTGTGAATAAAGTAAAAATCTTTTGTTTGACATTGTTTATAATAAGTATCGTTTAAAATATCTATATTATTCCATCCCATGTGAGGTACATTTAAATTTTCCAATTCAAACTTTATAACATTTCCTTTAATCCAACCCAATCCCTGGCATTCAAAAGGTTCCATTCCTTTTTCCATTATTAATTGCATTCCGAGACAAATTCCAATAAATTTTTTCTTCTTTATAATAACTTCATTCGTAAGCAATTCAACCAACCCTCTATCATTTAAGTTTTTCATGCCTTGTGCAAAAGAACCGACACCTGGCAATAAAACAACACTTGATTCCTTTATTAAATCATGATTATCAGTAATGATATTATCAATTTTTAAAAAATTTAAAGCTTTTTGAACAGAGGCTACATTACCCATTCCATAATCAATTATTGCTACCATTTTTTATTCAAAATCAAAATTTCTAATTAGGTTTCCCTCAAAATCTTTTACAAAATTACCTTCTTCATCTTGTTTAAATAAAATTGAATTTGTAAACGAATCTAGAATAAAATCTACTTCCACTTTTGTCATTCCAGAGTATTTTACAAATTCATTCACACCATAATGAGGGTATTTTCCATCGAAATCTTTTACTAATTTCAAGCCTTCTTCTCTTGTTATTCTATTATTTCTAATATCAATGCAAGCGTGATCTGTTGCACGTCCAAAACCATACTTTACATATTTAAGATAATCGTGCAAGCCATGCATCTTTTCATCAAGGTTCTCGTAATTAGTATAAGTCCCCTCAACCGGTCCATCTTCTTTTACCGCAAAACCATGTTTTTTTACTATTTCAAGTTGTTTTTGAGCATCCCAAAAAAAATAGTGTCCTAAAAATAAGCCAACAACACCTACTCTATCAATCTCTTCATCAGAAGGATAAAAATAAGGTGTTAAATCCTTTTCTGTCAATCCATCCACTCCTACCATATCCTGGATTCTATTACCTAGCAAACCACCAAATTCCTCTAACCACTTTCTATTCAGATGTTTATTTTCAATAGATTCTATTGGTCCCCCATATTCTTGTTGTGGATTTTCTCCCCAAATTACTAATGGGATATTGAATTTTACAGCTATATGAATTGGAATTGTAAAAATTCCCAAATGATTAGGCCACATTTCGTCACCTACTCTTTTAAAACCTTCAATAACCATACTTTTATATGCCTTGTAATTTTTCTTAAAATAAATTACATCAATACCCATTTTTGAGATATTGTCAATATTTTTTTGACCAATCTCCGTCAAATTTGTAGTCTCAAAACAAACACATAAAGGGTTTAAACCACATACCTCCTTCATAAAATAGGCTTGATATGTGCTATCTTTTCCACCACTTACAGGTATTAAACAATCGTATCCTATTTCATCTTGATCTTTTTTATATTTATTTATAATAGTATTAAAATCAGCTTCTCTTTGCTTCCAATCAATTGAAGTATCTTTTTGCTCTGCAGCGACACAAGCAGAACAAACTCCTTCTTCATTAAAAAACAAATCAGGTTTTGTTTCAGGAAATAAACATTTTGAACAATATCGGATTTTCATAAAATTATTTTTTATAATATTCATTAATCATGTTTATAACATAGTTTTGCTCATCTTCAGTAAGAGAAGGATACATAGGGATACTCAAACAATTTTCGTAATAACTTTCGCTTATTGGCATATCACCCTCTTTCCAACCAAATTGTCTATAATACGGCATCAAATGGCATGGAATATAATGTACTTGTGTATAAACATTTTTAGTTCTCAAAAAGTTATATAGATTCAATCTGTCATCAATTTCAATTATATATAAATGATAAGCATGCCCTTCAATAAATTTAGATTGGCCTTTAACAAATTTTTTGTCTTTAAATGCTTCATAGTATTTTTTAGCTATTTCTTTTCTTCTTTGAAGACCATTATCAGCTCGTTGTAATTGGCTTATACCTAATGCAGCCTGAAAGTCTGTTAAACGGTAATTATATCCTAACTCTTGCATTTCCATATACCATAATGGATATACTGCTTGCTCTTCATTTACCCCAGCTGAAAATTCTTTGGTATTTTCAAACGAAAATACATCTCTAGTTATACCATGACTTCTTAACTTAAGTAATTTTTTGTACAATTTTTCATCATTTGTAGTAATCATACCTCCTTCACCACAAGCTATATGCTTTACTGGATGAAAAGAAAATATAGCTAAATCCGCATAGTTATTGTTTCCACAATTTTGTTTTAACCCTTGACTATTATAAAAATAACCTCCTGGAGCATGACAAGAATCTTCTATAATCCACAAACCATATTGATCAGCTAAATCTCGGTAGGCTTCTAAGTCTACAGCTCTACCAGCAAAATCCACTGGAATAATACCCTTGTAAGTCCCCATTGGACTATTTTCAAGTAAATTTTTAACTTTATTAATATCTAATAAATAACTTTCTGGATCTATATCAGCAAAAACAACTTCTCCACCACAATATCTTATACAATTTGCAGAAGCAGCAAAAGTAATTGGAGTGGTGATTACTTTATGTCCCTCACTTACGTTTAAAGCCATTGCAGACAAGTGTAAAGCAGCTGTGCCATTAGAAACTGTCACTGCATATTTACTCCCTATATATTTAGCAAAGGCTTCCTCAAATTCTTGTATTTTGGGTCCTTGAGTTAAATAATCAGATTGCATTGTTTCGGCAATAGCTTCTAGATCTTCTTTGGTAATATGTTGACGACCGTAAGGAATACTATAATTTCCCATTTTATTTTTCATTATTTATATCAATATTTTTTCTTCTATTTGTAATTTAATCACTTCGAATTTATTCTTTAAAATTAGAGGTATGTAGATGGAAGTGTGTGTGTGTTTAAAAAATTATTGCATAATTGATTTAAATAACCTTCTTGCTATCAAACTCAAAACAATTAAAAAAACACCTAAAAAACTACCTAAAAACAAACCTTTTATCTTTCCAAATTTCACTTTATTTAATGGTAAAATAGGTCTATCAATTACTTGTATCAAAGGCGTCTCTTTACGTAAAGTAACTTTTGCTAATTCAGCCTGTTTAACTAATTCTGTTAAAATAGCAGTATTAGCTTGAACATCTACCTGCCTACGAGCTGAAGGTGCGCGCCGTACATTTAGTGCAGGATTTAACATAAAAGTATTGTCATTAGCTACTGCCACACCAGTAATAGCTCCATTAAGTTCTGCTCGAATAGAATCGGTTTGTTTTTGTAAAATAGTCATATTCATTCTGGCTTTTTTACTTTTAGTATCAACATAGAATTTGCCCACCTGTCTCGCAAGTGCTTCACAAAAATAAAGAGAGAACAGCTCACTCTTTGAAGCCACATCCATTGAAATAATCGCAATTTTTTTGTCTTTTTGGGCTACAGACAAAGATTCTTTAGACAAATTCTGGTACATAACTCCCAAAATACTATCATGCACTCGAGTAAGATACTTTCGTTTAGTATCGGGTATAAACTGAATATCTTTATATTTAGGATTATCATTCCAATCATTTCTCCACCCATTAATTTGAATGTACATTTCTGCCAGGGAAATTACTTTACCATTTACCGTAACTGGAGTCATTAGGGTTTTTTCTACCATAGATCGAGACTTAAACAACTCGGTTAAATTAGAACCAGTAAATATACTACCTCCACCACCCCCAAGATCCAATCCGAGTGAACTTGCCAATCCTAAAGCACTTCCCAAACCTCCTCCGCCACCTTTCTCATCTTCTAAGGCAAAAGATAAAGTAGCAGTATAGACTGGCTTTTTAATAAAAGAATAAGTCAAACCCAAAACAGCTCCTACAATTCCTGCCAATATAATAATTTTCCATTGTGACAGCAAATAGACATACCATTCCTTGATCTTCTCTATTAACTCTTTTAAAGATACTTCGTTCTTAGGGCTTTGTTCGTTCATTTAAATTGATATTCTATTATTCTTTTATATATTTCAATTTCGTTTACCTTATAATTTACTTTGATTACCAAACTTAGAAAACAAGTACACTCTCTCTATTCCCGAAAGATTTTGACGTTAAATCTACCTGTATCTGTCATCTAATTTTCAATCTCTTATTCGCTTACAATTTATTTAAAAGCAGTAATCATAAGAAGTGCCAAACTTGTTATTATACTTCCAATACTTACCCATTCTCCAGTTGTCATTTTCTTAGTCAATGGTTTTTCAGGCACAACAATTTGAGAACCTGGCAAAACTTTCGGATAAGTTCTAAAAAATACAAAAACAGAATTCGAAACTGCGGCTTTCCCATTTGGATAAATGACATAGGCTTTCTTTTTCCATCCTCTAGCATCTAGTCCACCTACAGCATCCAAATAATAATTAAAACTTCTTCCTTTGGTATAAGGAATCTCAGAAGTCAAAAGCACATTTCCAGTTATTTTCACGCTTTCACTATAAGTAGCTACTTCAATTTCGTCATCAGGAAAAAGTATAATATTGGTATTGTTCGCTGGATTTTTAATAATTCTCCTCCAATCAACTGGAATTGTAGCGTATTTTTTTTCTTCCAATAATTTTTTAGCCAATTTATTATGAATGGTATCAAATTTCACTTCTGTTTTTTCACTATCCTTTACCTTATTGCTTTCAACTAATTTTTCGCTTTCAATATCTTCAATTCTGGAACTCACATTCATATTTACATTCTCCAAGTCTTCAATTTGCTTTATTTTTATGGGTCTTTTAACCTTTACTCCATCTAAATCTGCAACAGATGTTAACCCTCCTGCTCTTTGAATTACATCATAAATTTTTTCTTTTTTATTTGCTAAAACATATTTTCCCGTATAAGCCACTGCTCCGCTAACTTTTACCATTTCTGGTTTTTCGAACACAGCCATTCTCCTTATATTAACTACATCATAGGGCTCCAGTGTAAAGTTTTTAATTTGCTCATTGGAGTCTGATGTAATTTCAAGGTTAAACAGTTTCGATCTATTTGGGTCATTATCATTAATGGTATCCGATTTAATCATACGAGCAATCTCAACACGTTTAGATGCTGAGCCTGTTAATCCTCCTGATTCAATCAATAAATCATTCAAAGTCAAATTATCATGATAATCATAAACTCCAGGTGCTTTAACCTCCCCATCTATTGTTATTTTATATTCTTCTCTAAAATCCAAAATTGAATACACCGTCACCTTATCTTCTTTTCGTAGAGTAATATCTGCTTCCATATCCCCAGATAAAGCCTTTTCTAAATTCACATTAACTACTTCAGTTGTCAGATCAGACTTCAATCGTACAATTACCGCTCTTTTTTTGTAAGCATCTTCTTTCAATCCTTCGGATTGCCTAACCAAATCCGAAATACGCATTCCTTCATAGAAAGAATAGGTATCTGGTCTAAAAACTGCTCCTTCAATTATTATACGGTTTTCAAAACGGTTTAAAATTTTAGAAACACGATAAACATCACCATTCAATGGGACATAAGTACCATATTGAGTCGTTTGTATATCAGCTACTTTAAATTCTTTTCCAGTTTTTTGCAAAACATTTACGGATGAAGTATAAGCGAATTCATTAAAACCTGAAGCAAAATTCAATAAATCAGAGAAATGCTCCCCTTTTTTGATTTCAAAAATTCCTGGTCGTTTTACCTCTCCTTCTACCGTTACTCTGTTGGTATAAGCTGGTATACGAATCACGTCGTTATCTTTTAATCCCACATTATCCGATTGATTTCCATTTACTAAAAAACGATAAATATCTACATTCTTATATACCTTATTATTTCTAATCAACTCAATATTCCTATAACTACCATTCTTCCCTGGTCCCCCTCCTAAAAATAAAGCATTGTATACCGTAGACAAAGAAGAAATAGAATAATTACCTGGCTGTCTACTTCCTATAATAGTCACTTTAATTGTTCTAATGCTGCTCAAACTTATCTCTACCTGTGATTGCCCAGAACGAACTGTACTATACACCCTAGCTATAGCCCCTTTTATTTTTTGAGTAGCGGCTTCAATCGTTAAGCCCGATACAGAAATTTGACCAACATATTGAATATTTATCTTTCCTTCTACTGTAACTGGTACTTCATCACTAAACTGCTGCACCCCATTGACACTAATTTCCAGTTCGTCTCCTGGTCCTAAAACATAATTAACTGGGGTTGCTAAAGTTAAATTAGGCTCAAAATTCAAAGTAGGATTATCAAATAATTCAGAACCAAAAACAAGAGAATTTAAAGTATCCTTTACTTTCTTATTTTCAAATTTTTCTTGTTTTCTTCCTGTACTCTCTTCATCATCTTCATATTCGATACCCGTTTTCTTCTTTTTATGCTTAACAGTCGTTTTGTCCGAATTCTTCATAACATCTGAAGCCCCACCTAAACGCTTTTTTAATTTAGCAAATTCTATGGTACTCATCCCTTTTGCTATTGCCATGGATTCAGCCTGATCAATCGTTACGTTATTACTTTGCAATTGTGATTTTATCTTTGCAATATCTCCATCCGACAAATAATCTACTCTTACAGTACTTAAATCACTCCCCTTCAAAATATCCTGTGCCTTTAGAGTACTAGATTGAAATAGGGCTATCAAAAGGACAATCGCTGCAATTATTTTTTTCATATTCTATTTTAGTTCTCGCTTGAATTAAAACAAGCTATTTAATATTTTTTATTAAACATTACATATTTATATCCCTCAATTTCACAAAAAAAAGAGATAACTTTATATGGCTCCGCCGCAGTGAGTCCCAATATTTGGGTCACCGTATTGTTTAGAGTTCGCAAAACTACATTAAAAAAAGGATTTTACCCTCTTTTTAACCTACTGTTTTTAGCACCATCAAAGTAACCAATCAAAACAAAAATTAAAAACTTCAAAATATTTAAAATCAAATATTTAAAATTAACAAAGCCCTAATTATTTTTTTTCAACCCTTAAAATACAACCTAAAGATTCTAAAACTAAGACATAGTGATTCTGTTTTATCTCTTGCACAATTGCCGACTGTGCCACAAATGGTCCGGATTCCAATACAACTTTATCTCCTTTTTGCCATTTATCCACCATCACTTCAAAAATGTCTGGCACATTCAACCAATCTTGAATCGCATGAATTTCTTTATCTTTTACAACGGCTGGTTTTCCTAGCCAAAATAAGTAACGTATTGCTCCTGGAATTTCAAAAATAGTATTTCGATCCTTTTCACAGACTTGGACAAAAATATAAGAATTGAACAACGGCACCTCTATCTTCTTTTTACGATCCGACCATTGGTGTTCTTTAATTATCAAAGGGCAATAGGCCTTAATCCCAACCTCATTCAACCGCTCCGCAACTTTCTTTTCCCACTTGGGCTTGGTGTAAACTACGTACCAGTTCATTTACTTCACTTTATTTAGGTTCCCCACACTATTATCTGACTATTTAAAAGTTGTTCATGTTTATCGAAATTAATCCGACGAACAACTATTCGTTTAATTAATCATATTCAACAAAATCTAAAATCATTTTTTTCTAAGAATACTGCTTCTCATAATACGAAGCATACTCCCCAGTAGTCACATTATTCAACCAATCTTGATTATTCAAATACCAATCGATAGTAATTTCCAATCCTTGCTCGAAAGTTACTGATGGTTTCCAACCTAATTGAGTGTTTATTTTTGAAGCATCAATAGCATAACGCAAATCATGACCTGGCCTATCTTTTACGTAAGTAATTAACTTAGACGATTCTCCTACTGCTCTTCCAAGCTTTTGATCCATGATTTGACACAGCACTTTAACCAAATCAATATTTTTCCACTCATTAAACCCTCCAATATTATACGTCTCATGATTTTTTCCATCATGAAAAACCAAGTCGATAGCCACCGCATGATCTATTACAAAAAGCCAATCTCTAGTATAATTTCCATCTCCATAAACAGGCAAAGGCTTATTATTAATGATATTATTGATAAATAGTGGAATCAATTTCTCCGGAAAATGATAAGGACCATAATTATTAGAACAATTTGTTATTACATATGGTAATCCGTAAGTCTCTCCATAAGCACGAACAAAGTGATCTGAACTCGCTTTTGAAGCCGAATACGGAGAATTAGGATCATAAGCTGTGGTTTCTGTAAACAATCCTTCAGTCCCTAAAGATCCATAAACCTCATCTGTGCTTACATGGTAAAAACGCTTACCCTCAAAATCACCCAACCATTGCTTCTTGGCTGCATTCAACAAATTCATTGTTCCGATCACATTGGTTTTTACAAAAGCCAAAGGATCTTCAATAGAGCGGTCAACATGAGATTCAGCTGCTAAATGAATAACACCATCGAATTCTTGCTCATGGAATAAATCATTTATAAAATTCTCATCAGTAATATCTCCTTTTACAAAAGTATAATTCGGTTCTTTTTCTATATCCTTGATATTTTCTAAATTCCCGGCATACGTAAGGGCATCCAAATTAAAAATTTCATAATTTGGATAGTTTTTCACAAATTGCCTTACGACATGTGAACCTATAAATCCCGCTCCTCCTGTAATAAGTATCTTTTTCATTTTTCTTTAATTTTATATTTTTTCTAATACATAAAATCTATTAACTAATTCTATGTTATTTATTTTCAGACAACCTTCAACTTACAATTTACCATCTACTCCATCAGTCAAAATCCCTTTCACGTCATAAAGAACACTACACTTTTTTCTTAGAGAATCAATATCTAAATCCAAAAATTCAGCATGAGCCACACCTAAAACTATAACATCAAAATTTACATTAGGTTTTTGATTTACTGTTGTCAAACCATACTCATGATAAACCTCTGCTGGATTAGCCCAAGGATCAAAAATAATCACTTGAATCCCATAATCTTCTAACGCTTTTATTACATCTACGATTTTGGTATTGCGAACATCAGGACAATTCTCTTTAAAAGTGACTCCCAACATCAACAAACTAGCTCCATTGATAGTCACCCCTTTTTTTATCATTAATTTGACAACTTGTGAAGCCACATATTCTCCCATACTGTCATTTAAACGACGACCTGCCAATATTATTTCAGGATGATACCCTTTTTCCTGTGCCTTTTGTGCTAAATAATAAGGATCAACTCCTATACAATGTCCGCCAACTAACCCTGGTTTGAACGGTAAAAAATTCCATTTAGTTCCCGCCGCTTTAAGTACAGCTGCAGTATCAATATCTAAAAGATTGAAGATTTTGGCCAATTCATTTACAAAAGCAATATTGATATCACGTTGTGAATTTTCAATCACTTTGGCAGCTTCAGCCACTTTTATAGAAGGAGCAAGATGGGTTCCCGCTGTAATAACCGATTGGTACAATTCATTCACTTTTTGACCAATTTCAGGAGTGGATCCTGAAGTTATTTTTAAAATTTTCTCTACTGTGTGTTCTTTATCCCCTGGATTAATTCGCTCTGGAGAATAGCCCGCGAAGAAATCAACATTAAATTCTAATCCCGAAATTTTTTCTAAAACAGGTACACATTCCTCCTCGGTAACACCTGGATAAACGGTAGATTCATAAATAACAATATCTCCTTTTTTTAAAACTGAACCAACAGTTTCACTTGATTTATATAAAGGTGTTAAATCTGGGCGATTATTTTTATCTACTGGAGTAGGAACAGTAACAATAAAATAACTACAATCCGCTATATCTGCTATTTGCGAAGTGCAATACAGCCCTTTTTTTGTACTCGGTTTTTGAACTAGTACTTTTTGCAAAGTTTCATCATCGACTTCAAGTGTACTATCGATTCCCGATTGCAATGCTTCTACTCTTGACATATTAATATCAAATCCTACAACCGAAAATTGGGTAGCAAACAATCGAGCCAAAGGCAAACCTACATAACCTAAACCTATTACTGCAATTTTTATGTCTTTATTCAATTTCTTAAACTATTGTTGGATTTATAAAAGCTATTTATAAAAATAAATTCTCAGAATCTCACTTAATTTGTTTAAGTCATTTTCATTTTCGAATTTAGCGGACAAAGGTACAAAAATAAAAATCCCTTTTATTCAAAAAAACATCTTCTATGATACAAAAAAAAGATTTTTAAAAACCGTAATTGCAAACAACTAACAGTCAGTAAAAATCTTTTTCTTAATTAACCCCAAAAGTAAAAAGTACTTTTTTTAATGATATTACATTAAATAAAAAGTACTTTTTTAAGCAACTTTTTATTACAATTTAAAAACATCAAGATCCAATAGCTTGGTAAACAAAACCTATTTTTTCTAATTCAATTTTATTGAGTATATTTCTTCCATCAAAAATAAAAGCTGGCTTTTGCATACCTTCATATATTTTTTGCCAATCATAAGTTACAAATTCATCCCATTCTGTAAGCACAGCAATTGCGTGGGCTTTCTCACAAGACAAATATGGATCATCAAAAGTAATGATATTATTTGCATTCTCTTCCGCAGTTCTTGTTTCTAAATAGTCTAAATCTGAAAGAACTTTTTTTCTAGACACTTTAGGATCATAAACGGCAATTTTTGCCTGTTCATTAATCAAATCATTAGCTACATATATCGCAGCCGACTCTCTTGTATCATTAGTATCCTTCTTGAAAGCCCATCCCAAAAAAGTAATCTTTTTATCAGCAACGGTATTATAAAGTGTTTGTACTATATTATTAGAAAAACGTCGTTTTTGGTGATCATTCATAATAATCACTTGCTCCCAATAATCGGCTACTTCATTCAATCCATATGATTTTGCGATATAAACCAAATTCAGAATATCTTTTTGAAAACATGAACCTCCAAATCCAACAGAAGCCTTAAGGAATTTAGCTCCAATTCGGCTATCCATCCCTATAGCTTTGGCAACTTCATTCACATCGGCTCCAGTTTTTTCACAAAGCTCCGACATTGCATTTATGGATGATATTCTTTGTGCCAAAAAAGCATTGGCTGTCAATTTTGACAACTCAGATGACCAAACATTTGTTGTTAATATTTTCTCAGGACTAACCCAGTTTGAATACACATTAAACAAAGCTTGAATAGCTTTTTGTCCTTCTACAGAAGTATCTCCCCCTATTAGAATACGGTCTGGATTTAATAAATCCTGAACTGCTGTTCCCTCAGCCAAAAACTCTGGATTTGACAATATCTGAAATTGAACCCCATTCCCAGTAGTATCAAGAATGCTCTTTATAGCCTCAGCAGTTCGTACTGGCAATGTAGATTTCTCAACAACTATTTTATTACTTTTAGCAACTTTAGCAATCTGTCTGGCACATAATTCAATATATTTCAAATCGGCAGCCATTCCTTTTCCTTTTCCGTAAGTCTTGGTAGGTGTATTTACCGATATAAAAATAATTTGTGCTTCGTCTATAGCTTTATCCACTTCTGTAGAAAAAAACAAATTTCTTCCTCTAGCTTCGGCAACAATACTATCTAAACCCGGTTCATAAATAGGAATATTATCCGTATTTTCATCATTCCATGCTAAAATTCTTTCTTTATTCAGATCTACAACTGTGACTTGAATATGTGGGCATTTTTGCGCAATAACAGCCATCGTTGGCCCTCCAACATATCCTGCTCCAATACAACAAATTTTTGTAATTTTCATATCTTTATTCTATTTTCTCTATTCTCTAAAATCTATTATTTCCTA